>NZ_JBVVQJ010000013.1:0-92943 GCF_055811475.1 Mesorhizobium sp. WSM4829
AAGATGCTGCATCTCAAGGGCATCTATGGCCGCGAAATGTTCGAGACCTGGTACAAGATGATCGCGCTGGTGCAGGGGCCGCTCGATGTCACTGGGCTGATCACCCACCGCATCGGCGTGGACGACTTCCAGACCGGGTTCGACGCGATGAAGAGCGGCAATTCCGGCAAGGTGGTGATGGACTGGTGAGTGTTGGCCGGCTGCCGTTCCGGAAACGTTGGAGGGGTGGGAAGGATCGCTGCGTAGCAGTTTCATAGCTGCGTCGTTGATCTATCCAATGCCCCCTTAAGTGCCGCCATCCCTTCCGTGACCGCCGCTCGCTCGCTCGCGGTCAGCCTTCCCAGCAAGTCCCGCTCGAACGCTTTTGCCAACGGCACCATCTCGCGATAGGCGGCAAGGCCCGCGTTGGTCAGCGTCAGATGCTCGACACGGCGGTCTTTTTCATCAGGTTTTCGCGTCAGCCAGCGGCGTTGTTCGAGCTCGGCGACGGCGCGCGAAACCTTGGTCTTGTGCATAGCCGACTGTTCGCCGAGCGCTGTTGCCGTCATCGTGCCGTGCTGGCCGAGACCGGCCAGCGTGCGCCATTCGGGCCGCGTCAGGCCGTGGCGGTCCTTGTAAACCCTGGAAAATTCGCGGCTGACAGCATCGGCAAGGCGATAGAGCCGGTAGGGCAGGAAGCTTTCGAGTTCGAGGGTGTCAGCCTCCATGGTCTGCTCCATCACGATTGATAGTTACATTTTCAATGGTTACAAACGAAACCAATTTGGTCAATCCAGGGAGGATGCCATGGCCTTTTCCTACATGCCGGGGTTCGGCAACGACTTCGAAACCGAGACTTTGCCCGGTTCGCTGCCGCAAGGGCGGAATTCGCCGCAGCGGCCGGCCTACGGCCTTTATGCCGAGCAGCTTTCGGGCTCGCCCTTCACCGCGCCACGCGGTACCAATGAGCGTTCCTGGCTTTATCGCATCAGGCCGAGCGTCAGGCACACCGGCCGCTTCAAGGTGGCGAATTATCCGCTGTGGAAAAGCGCGCCGAATGTCGGCGATCACGAACTTGCGCTTGGCCAGTACCGCTGGAACCCGGTGCCGATGCCGAAGGAGCCGACCGACTTCATTGCCGGCATGCGCTCGATCACCACCGCCGGCGACGTGCTCGGCCAGACCGGCATGGCCGCCCATGTCTATGTCGCCAACCGCTCGATGGCCGACGACCATTTCTTCAACGCCGACGGCGAGTTGCTTATCGTGCCGCAAGTGGGGGCGCTGCGCTTCGTCACCGAGATGGGCGTCATCGAATTGCGACCGGGCGAGATCGCCGTGCTGCCGCGCGGCCTCGTGTTCAAGGTCGAACTGGTCGATGAAACAGTGCGCGGCTATGTCTGCGAGAACTACGGCGCCAAGCTGACGCTGCCGGATCGTGGCCCGATCGGCGCCAATTGCCTGGCCAATCCGCGCGATTTCAAGACACCTTGCGCCTGGTTCGAGGACAAGGAGACGCCGTGCCGGCTGATCGTGAAATGGTGCGGCCAGTTTCATGTCACCGAACTCGATCATTCGCCGCTGGATGTGGTGGCGTGGCACGGCAACTACTCGCCCTATAAATATGATCTTGCAACGTTTTCGCCGGTCGGCGCGATCCTGTTCGACCATCCCGATCCGTCGATCTTCACTGTGCTGACCGCGCCGAGCGGCGAAGAGGGCACCGCCAACATCGACTTCGTCATCTTCCCGCCGCGCTGGCTGGTGGCCGAAAACACGTTTCGCCCGCCCTGGTATCACCGCAACATCATGAGCGAGTTCATGGGCCTGATCCACGGCCAGTACGACGCCAAGGAAGAGGGTTTCGTTCCCGGCGGCATCAGCCTGCACAATCTGATGCTGGCCCACGGGCCTGACGCGTCTGGCTTCGAAAAGGCCTCGCGTGCCGAGTTGAAACCGGTCAAGCTCGACAACACCATGGCCTTCATGTTCGAGACGCGATTCCCACAGATGCTGACCCGCTACGCCGCCGAGGTTGAAACCCGGCAGGACAATTACATCGACTGCTGGGCCGATCTGAAGAAGCGCTTCAACGGCACCCCCGAGGGCGACTGGTCTTGAGCGCTGATCCAATGCGGGATCGGCTGGTGCTGCTGGGCTCGAAGGGCGGCCCGGCGCTCCGGCCGGGCGGGCCGTGGCCGAGTTCGTCGCTGCTGAAATTCGGCGGGCGTACCATCGTCGTGGATTGCGGGCTTGGCGTGACGCACGGGCTGGCCGAGACCGGCATCAGCCTGAAGTCGCTCGACCTGGTCTTCATCACGCATTTGCATTCCGACCATGTGCTGGAACTCGGTCCGCTGATCCACACCGCCTGGACGGCGGGCCTGGCGACACCGGTCACCGTGTTCGGCCCGCCCGGCACCGGCCACTACTGGCAGCGCTTTTGCCAGGCGATGGAATTCGACATCGAGATACGCATAGTCGACGAAGGCCGGCCTGATATCGCAGATATGGTTTCGATCATCGAGTTCGGCGAAGGCCGGGTGATGGAGGAGCGCGGCCTGAAGGTTTTGGCGCTGCGCGTCGACCATCCGCCGGTGAACGACTGCTTTGCGCTGCGCTTCGAGCATGCCGGACAGAGCGTGGTGTTTTCCGCCGATACGGCGTTCTTTCCGCCATTGGCGGATTTCGCCAAAGGTGCCGACATTCTCGTCCATGAAGCCATGCTGGAAGACGGCATCGAGCGGCTCGTCGCGAAAACCGGCAATGGCGCGCGGCTGAGGGAGCATCTGCTCGCCAGCCATAGTTTTGCTGAGGAGGCGGGGCGCATCGCCAGTGACGCAGGAGCCAAAAGACTGGTGCTCAACCACCTCATCCCGGCCGATGATCCCGAGATCGGCGAGGCCGACTGGATCGCCGCCGTTAGGAAAACATGGGCCGGAGACTTGACGATCGCCCGCGACGGCCTTGTTGTGGGACTGGAGCATGATCCCGAACCGAAGGGACCGCGTTAGCGAAAAGTGAGAACCGGTTTTCGGAAGAGATCATAAGAACAAAATTCAAAGCGGCACCAAAGCCGCATCAGAGAGGAAACCGCATGAAGCTTGCCACATTGAAGGACGGGACGCGCGACGGAAAGCTGGTCGTCGTCTCGCGCGACCTGACGCGGTTCACCGATGCCTCGTTTCTGGTGCCGACGCTGCAGTCGGCGCTCGACGACTGGAACCGGATCGCGCCGCATCTGGCGACAATAGCGGAATCGCTGGAGAACAATGCGGTGCCGTCAGCGCGCTTTCACGAGCATGATGCCCATTCGCCGTTGCCGCGCGCCTACCAGTGGGCCGATGGCTCTGCCTATGTGAATCATGTCGAACTGGTGCGGAAGGCGCGCGGCGCCGAGATGCCGGCAAGCTTCTGGACCGATCCGCTGATCTACCAGGGTGGTTCGGACAGTTTCATCGCGCCGCGTGATTCGATCCGCACGGTCGACGAGGCTCTTGGCGTCGACATGGAAGGGGAAGTCGCTGTCGTCGTCGACGATGTGCCGATGGGGGCAAGCCGCGATGCGGCAAGAGCCGCCATCCGGCTGGTCATGCTGGTCAATGACGTCACGCTGCGCTCCCTCACCGCGCCAGAGCTTGCCAAGGGCTTCGGCTTCTTCCAATCAAAGCCGTCCTCGGCGTTTTCGCCCGTCGCGGTGACGCCGGACGAACTTGGCGAGGCCTGGGATGGCGGCAAGGTCAACCTGCCGCTGCTGGTCGATCTCAACGGCAAGCCGTTCGGCCGCGCCAACGCCGGCGTGGACATGACATTCGATTTTCCGGCGCTGATTGTGCATGCCGCGAAAACCCGGCCGCTGGCCGCCGGCACCATCATCGGTTCGGGCACGGTCTCCAACAAGCTCGACGGCGGGCCTGGCAAGCCTGTCGCGGCGGGCGGCGCCGGCTATTCCTGCATAGCCGAGTTGCGCATGATCGAGACCATCGAGGCCGGCGAACCGACAACCCCGTTCCTGGGCCTTGGCGATATTGTGCGCATCGAGATGAAGGACAGGATCGGACATTCGATTTTTGGTGCGATCGAGCAGAAGGTCGAGAAATACATCAGGTAAGATTGCACTGGGAGGACGTCTGAAACGATGAACCTGCTGGACCATTTCAGCCGCATGGCGCGCAACAATCTCTGGTCGAACGACCGGCTCTATCGCGCCGTGCTGCAGCTTGAGCCCGGCGAATTCGAAGCCGAGCGAACCAGCTTCTTTCCGTCGATCAAGGCGACGCTCAACCATATACTGGCGGTCGATCATCTCTATCTCGATTTTCTCGAAGAGGGCGGCGTTGGCGCCGCGGCCCATGACGATTTCGTGCCGTTCGATGAACCACAAGCGCTGTTTGACGCCCAGGGCGCATCCGACCGGCGATTGATCGCCTTTTGCGATCATTTGTCGGCGGCCGATCTCGACCGCCATGTCATCACCGACCGGCGCGAGGACGGAAAAATACCGGAGCGCATCGGCGACCTGCTCGCCCACCTCTTCATCCACGACATCCATCATCGCGGCCAGGTGCATGCCATGCTGTCCGGCACGCCGGTGAAACCGCCGCAGCTCGACGAATTCTTCCTCGACTATGATCTGAAACTCAGGAGAGCGGAGGTCGAGCGGTTGGCGATTGATGGCGGCAATTAATTGTAGTTACGAAAATTCTTGACTTAATTATTGTAGGTACATAAATTTCGGATGAAGATCGTCTGGGACGAGATCAAGCGGCGGGCGAACATCTCGAAACATGGGATGGACTTTGCGGACCTTGAAATCGATTTTTTCTATGCCGCTACCATCCTGCCGGCACAGGGCAAGCGCTTCATGGCGATCGGCGGCATCGAAGGGATTGCGGTTACCGTCGTTTTCTCACGCCTTGGAAGCGAGGCTGTTTCCATCGTTTCTATGCGGCCCGCCAGCGAGAAGGAAAGGAGTGTCCGATGACGGCTAGGAAGCCAAACATCACCGAGCCTGACAAGAAGTTCAAGCCAGGTAAAGGCTTCACCAAAGCCGATTGGGACGCAGTCGACAGTCCGGAGGCCACCGATGAGCAGATTGTTCAAGCTCGTCCCTTCGCTGAGGTTTTTCCGGACCTCGCCGAAAGCATTCGTCGTTCGCGCGGGCGGCCGGCGCTCGACAATCCCAAGAAACAGGTGACGCTGCGCCTCGACAGCGATGTGGTCGCTCGCTTTCGCGCCGGCGGTCCCGGCTGGCAGAGCCGCATCAACGACATTCTGCGCAAGGCCGCCGGCTTGCCCAAATAGGCGTCGCCTACTCCGCCGCCTGCACCTTCAGCACCCCGCGCTTGATCTGGTCCTGCTCGATCGATTCGAACAGCGCGCGGAAATTGCCCTCGCCAAAACCCTCGTCGCCCTTCCTCTGGATGAATTCGAAGAAGATCGGCCCGATTACGGTTTTCGAGAAGATCTGCAGCAGGATCTTGGTCGTGCCGCCGTCAACCACGCCTTCGCCGTCGATCAGGATGCCGTGCTTTTTCATCCGCTCGATCGGCTCGTCATGGCCGTGCACGCGGGCATGAGACATCTCATAATAGGTTTCCGGCGGGCCGGGCATGAACTTCAGCCCGTTGGCTGCCAGCCTGTCAGTGGCGCCGTAGATCTCGTCCGTGCCGACGGCGATGTGCTGGATGCCTTCGCCATTGTACTTCTTCAGATATTCGGCGATCTGGCTGGTCTCGTCCTTGGACTCGTTGAGCGGGATGCGGATCTTGCCGCAGGGCGAGGTGATCGCGCGGCTGACCAGGCCGGTGATCTTGCCGTCGATGTCGAAGAAATGGATCTGCTTGAAGCCGAACAGGTCACGATAGAAATCCCACCATTTGTCCATATTGCCGCGATAGACATTGTGGGTGAGGTGGTCGAGATAATAGAAGCCGACGCCTTCCGGCTTCGGGTCGGGCTCGCCCAGCCAGTCGAATTCGGCTTCGTAGGCCGAGCCTTTATCGCCGTAGACCTCGATGAAATAAAGCAGCGAGCCGCCAATGCCTGATATCGCCGGCACATCGAGCGCCTTGTCGACGCCTTCATAGGGTGTGGCGCCCTTGGCGACAGCATGGTCGAACGCGTGCTTGGCATCGACCACCCGCCAGGCCATCGAGGAAGCGCAGGGGCCGTGCTTGTCGACGAATTTCATCGCATGCGAGCCGGGTTCGGCATTGACGACATAGTTGATGTCGCCCTGCCGCCAGACGGTGATGTTCTTGGTGCGGTGCTTGGCTACCGGTACATAGCCCATGCGGGTAAAAAGGTCGGCGAGCTTTTCCGGTTCGGGATGCGCGAACTCGACGAATTCGAAGCCGTCGGTGCCGGCGGGATTGGCCTTGCTGATCGTTGCGGGCGGTGCATCGTGCGGGAAGGGACCCATGGTGTTGTCCTCCTAAAGCTGCTTGGCCGCAAAGGGCCATTTTGACGCTACTATAGCGCGGAGCAGGCGCATGGTGCTTGCATTCAAACGCTTTAAACGAATAGATCATGCGGGAATTGTGCATGGTGGATGAAAAAATCATGGATGAGGCGCGCATAGACCAGTTTGACCGCAAGATAATGGCTCTCTTGCAGGGTGACGCACGGCTGACCAACAACGATTTGTCGGAACGGGTGAACCTGTCGGCGTCGCAATGTTCGCGTCGCCGCCAGAGGCTGGAGGAGGACGGCTATATCAGGGGCTATCGCGCGGTGCTCGACCGCGACAAGCTCGGCTTCTCACTGGTCAACGTCATCTCGGTGACGCTCGCCACCCACAACCGCGACAATGCGCGGCGCTTCGGCGAGTTGGTGGCGCGGTTGCCGCAGGTGCAGGAGGCGCACGCGCTGACCGGCGAGATGGATTACATCCTGAAAGTGGTGACGCCCGACCTGAAATCGCTGTCGGAATTCGTCAACGGCGTGCTTTTGCCGCACGAATCCGTGCAGCATGTGAAGACGGCGATCGTGCTTGAAACGCTGAAAGAAACCGGCGCGCTGCCGATCTGAGTAATTATGAACAAGTCAAATTCGTCTGAAATAGATGCAATGATGATAGTATTGTGTGCGAGTGCGGTGGGGGAACGGATGAAGTCG
Source organism: Mesorhizobium sp. WSM4829 (assembly GCF_055811475.1). Classification (NCBI taxonomy): domain Bacteria; kingdom Pseudomonadati; phylum Pseudomonadota; class Alphaproteobacteria; order Hyphomicrobiales; family Phyllobacteriaceae; genus Mesorhizobium; species Mesorhizobium sp. WSM4829. The sequence continues at coordinate 7,099 of NZ_JBVVQJ010000013.1, forward strand.
CTTTGGACATGGGGTGGGAAGTGTTTTGGGTATCGCGATGGCGATGATCTCTGGACCTATGACGGTCGCCACGTCGGTCGATTCAGTGGGGACAAGGTCTACGATCGCAGCGGCCGCTACCTGGGGGAGATCATGAATTCGGACCGTCTTATAAGCAGTAAAAGCAATAAAAGCGTACGGGGCTATTCGTTCATGCCATGGGCCAAGCGGGTCGGCTACGTGAAATATGCCAGCTATGTTGGGTACGCAATGTACGCCGGATATGAAGATTTCCCAGAACCCGAGAGCTTCCGATGAAGCGCGACATGGATCTGGTCCGCTCGTTGCTCCTGGAAATCGAACAGAAGCACGACGGCTCTGGCCGGATGGTTGAGATTTCAGGCAATGAGCATGCACGTGAGCAAGTGGTCGAACACCTATTCTTGCTTGCAGAAGCAGGTTTCATCGAGGCTCGCGATGCCTCTCATTTGCAAGGGCGTGAGATTTTGGTGCTTCGGATGACTTGGGATGGCCATGAGTTCTTGGACACCATCCGCGACCCTAAGATTTGGGCTCAAACAAAAGACGGGGCCAAAAAGGTCGGCGCTTTCAGCCTCGATGTGCTGAGCGACATTGCAAAAGGGATTGTCAAGAAGAAGGTCGCTGACCTGTCCGGTGTAGAACTTGAGCTCTAACTTTTGAACGCAAGCAGGTGTTGTTTGCGAAGACCCACCGGAATCAGGACAAGGATCGGCTGCAAGCTCAACGCTCACCCCTTCGACTGCTGGATCAGCCCAAAAAGGTTGGTGCAGCGTGCGCCGGAACGGCAATAGGCGAACACCGGGCCTTCGAGTTCATCGAGCGCCTCAGCCTGGTCCTCGACATTTTGGGCGGTGATCTGGCCGCTGATGACCGGGATGTAGCGAAAGGTAAGCCCGGCGCCTTCGACTGCCGCTTTGACGGTGTCCGCCGAAGGCTGGCCGGGCTGCTCGTCATCAGGCCGGTTGCAGATGACGCTCTTGAAGCCGGCGGCCTTGATGGCGGCGACTTCTTCGGGCTGGATCTGGCCGGAGACCGAATAGTCCTCGGTGATCTGACGATATTCCATGTTTCCTCGCAAAACTGGTTTGGCCGCAGTCTTAAGACTCTCCGACGAGATCGGCAATCCGCGCAGAATGAAATCCCACTGCGCAGATAGTTATTTTCGACGGAGAATCCAACCGAGCCGACGCGGCCCGGCTGGCCAGGAAGGCATCAGCTTCCGAGGATCGCGCCTTTGATCTGGGCGATGTTGTTGTGCATCAGGTCGATATAGGTCGAGGCCGGACCGTCGGGTTGCGACAGCGCGTCTGAATAGAGCGTGCCGCCCACCTTGACCCCGGTCTCGCTGGCGATCTGCTCGATCAGCCGCGCGTTGGCGATGTTCTCGACGAAGACCGCCGCCGCCTTGTCCTGCTTCACCTGACTGACCAGCTTGGCGACGTCGGCAGCGGACGGCTCCGACTCGGTCGAGACCCCTTCGGGCGCCAGGAAGGTGAGGCCATAGGCCTTCTCGAAATAGCCGAAGGCGTCATGCGAGGTGATGACGACGCGTTTCTCCTTCGGGATCGACTGGATCGCCGTCTGCACTTCGCCCTCAAGCGCGTCGAGTTTCTTTGTATAGGCGGCGGCATTGGCCTTGTAGCTGTCGCAACCCCCAGCGTCGGCGGTGCAGAAGGCATCGGCGATGTTCTTCACATAGATCTTGGCGTTGGCGATCGACTGGAAGGCATGCGGATCGGTCTCGTCATCAGTGTGGGCGCCTTCAGCAGCGTCGGCATCGGCGAATTCGGGTTTGAAGTTGATCGGCGTGACGCCCTTGGTCAAAACGGCGATCGTCGCCTTGGTGGCGCTGGCGTCGACCAGGCGCTGCAAGAAGCCTTCGAAATGCAGGCCGTTGACCAGCACCACATCCGCACCCGCCATCGCCACCGCGTCGGCCGGGCTCGGCTCGTAGACATGGGCATCGCCATCCGTCCCGACGATGGTGGTCAGATTGATCCGGTCGCCGCCGACATTCTTGGCGAAATCGGCAATGATCGTGAAGCTTGCGACCACTTTCAACGGCTCCGCGAGGGCCGACGACGCGCCAAAGGCTGACAATGTTATGACGCCCACTGCCAAGGCGGCGCGGATCGATTTCAGCATGGACAGCACTCCTTTGGGATCAGGCGGTTCTGTGGCGGTGATGGATAATACGGGCGCGCAGGATGCCGCGCGTGCCGAACAGGATCGAGGCAAAATAGACCACGCCGGCCGACAGGATGATGGCCGGGCCGGAAGGCAGCGACACGTGGTAGGACAAAAGCAGCCCGGCGACGCAAGAGGCAAAGCCGATCAGCACCGCCAGCACGCACATCGGCTCGACGCGCATGGTCCAGAAGCGGGCGGCGGCCGCAGGCAGCATCATCAGCCCGACGGACAGCAGCGTGCCGAGCGCCTGGAAGCCGCCGACCAGGTTGAGCACGACGAGGCCGAGGAAGATGAAATGCACCGGGCTGCCCAGCCGGCTGACCGAACGCAGGAACAGCGGGTCGAGACATTCGGCGACGAGCGCCCGCCAGAAGATGGCGAGGCTGACCAGCGTGACCAGCACGATGCCGCCGATCAGTGTCAGCGCTTCATTGTTGAGCGCAAGCACGGTGCCGAACAGCACATGCATGAGATCGACGCTGGAGCCGCGGATCGACACCATCAGCACGCCGATCGCCAGCGAAATCAGGTAGAAGGCCGCCATCGAAGCGTCCTCGCGCTGGATGGTGAAGCGCGAGACGGCGCCGGCGCCGAGCGCGACGATGATGCCGGCAATCAGCCCGCCGATGGTCATCGGCAGGATTTCCAGCCCATAAAACAGGAACCCGGCGGCAGCACCCGGCAGGATGGCGTGGGCCATGGCGTCGCCGGAAAGGCTCATGCGCCGCAGCATCAGGAACACGCCGACCGGGCAGGCGCCGAGCGACAGCATCAGCGAACCGGCAAGCGCCCGCTGCATGAAGGCGAATTCGGCGAACGGAGCGATGAGAAGACCGTAGAGCGTGTCCATCATGCGGCCCGCGGCCCGGAGCCGTGATGATGGTCGTGCGCATGGTTGTGCCCAGGGTCGTGCCCGGGGCCGTGACCGTGATCACCGTGCTTGTCGGGCTCGCACCAGGGCGCGTTCTCTTCCCAGGCTTCGTGGAAGCGGCGCGCGCGCAACAGGTTTTCCGGCCGCAGCGTTTCCCTGGTTTCGCCCCAGGCGATTGGCTGGCGCGCCAGCAGCAGCGTCTCGGGGAAATTCTGGCGCACCAGTTCCAGATCGTGGACGACAACCAGGATCGTACGTTCCTCGCCATGCCAGCGCTTGATCAGTGCGATCAGGTCGCCGACGGTCTTGGTATCGACGGCGTTGAACGGTTCGTCGAGCAGAATGAGATCGGCGTCCTGCAGCAGCACGCGGGCGAACAGCGTGCGCTGCAGCTGGCCGCCCGACAGCGTGTCGATCGGGCGCTTCTCGAAGCCGCCGAGACCGACGGCCATCAGCGCCTGGCTGACCGAATCGCGATCTTGCCTGGTGTAGCGGCCGAGCAGCCCGCGCCGTGGCCACAGGCCGAGCGAAACCAAATCCACGACCCGAGCGGGAAAGGAGCGGTCGAGTTCCGACTGTTGCGGCAGATAAGCTGCGCGCACGCCGGGCGCCCGGACAACCGTGCCGGCCATCGGTTTCAACACGCCGACGATACCCTTCATCAGGGTCGACTTGCCCGAGCCATTGGCGCCGACGACGGCAGTCAGCGACCCGCGGCGGATCGTGCCATCGAGATGATGGATCGCCGGATGGCTGTTGTAGCCCAGCGTCAGGTCGCGGAATGTCAGGCAGGTTTTGGTCATGTGACGATCCGTGGGACACGACTAATATGGCAGCGGCGGTGGATATGTGATGTTATTACATTAGTCAACAAGTCAATCCGGCGGAATTGCGGCGACCGGAGCAATTTGCGTGTGCCTATTTTCGCCCCACGCCTGCTGGCTCAAGAGGATTCGCTCATGCTACCTTGCCCCCAGCGAACCGCGACTCTAAAGAGGCGCGACCTACAAAGGAAGGAAACGCCCAATGAGCATTCGTCGCATCGATGTTGGCCCACGCATGAGCCAGATCGTCATCCACGGCAACACCGTCTATCTGGCTGGTCAGGTCGGCGAACCAGGCGGAAACGTCGGCACCCAGACCAGGGACATCCTGGCGGCCATCGACGAATTGCTGGCCAAGGCCGGCACCGACAAGACCAAGATCCTGCAGGCGATCATCTGGCTGGCCGACATGGGCACCTTTGCCGAGATGAACGTGGAATGGGACAAGTGGGTGCCACAGGGCCACACCCCGGCCCGCGCCACCGGCGAGGCCAAGCTTGCCGGGCCGGAATATCTGGTCGAGATTATTATTACTGCAGCGATTTGAGATGCGGCTCTTAACCCTCCCCCTCGAGGGGAGGGTCGGCGAGTAGTCGGAGCGAAGCGGAGATTGCGAGACGGGGTGGGGTCGGCGAGGTTGCACCGGGCCCCCCCCCCCCCCCCAAAAAAACCCCAGCGGGCGATTTATAACCCCCCCCCCCCCCCACCGGGGGGGGGTTACCACCCCCCCCCGGGGAACCCCCCCCCCCCGCGGGGGGGGGGGGGGGCGTTCGGGGCCCGCCCTGGGTTTTTGGGCGCGGGGGGGGGCCGCCGGCGAGGTTGCACCGACCCCACCCCGCGTCACAAAATGCCGCCATGCGGCATTTTCCTCCGCGACCCTCCCCTCGAGGGGGAGGGTTACCCCTGCGACGGCGTGAACCGCGCGACCAGCGTGTGGCTGTCGGCCGCATAGGTGAAACGGACATGGGTGACCGGGTGCTCGGCGCTCCATGTCCGTCGCTCGACCACCAGGCAGGGGGCGCCGGACTCGATTTCGAGTGCGGTCGCAATGTGTCTGTCGGCGGCGACGGCGCGGATGCGGTGCTCGGCGGCACTCCACGGCACGCGGGCGATCAGCCACGGCCCAGGCGCGACGGCAAAAAATTCCTCGTTGGCGGCCTCGGCCACAGCGGCCAGGTTGATCAGCCGCTGTTCGTGGGCGAACGGCCGCTTGCCGGCGAAATGCCGGCATTCCAGCGCCAGCACCGGCCCGTTGGAGTCGAGTTCCAGCAAGGCGCGATCCTCGGCGCTGCTGCGCCTTTTATGTCGCGCCACACGCTCGTAGCGATAGGGCAGGCCGAGCGCCTCGACCTCGATCCTGATGTCATGGATTTCCAACACCGCGGCTTGCGACTGGGGCCGCCGGACAAAGCTGCCAGAGCGGCGGCGGCGCTCTATCAGCCCCGCCTTGGCAAGCTGCGACAGCGCCTTGTTCACCGTCATGCGCGAACATTTGTACTCGGCCGTCAGTTCGTGCTCGAACGGGATGCGGTGGCCGGGCGCCCAGGCGCCGGACAGGATTCGTTCGCTGATGTCGGACAGGATGCGTTGATGCAGCGAGAGGGGCTCGCCGCCGTCCGCATCCCCGCCGTCCGCATCCATTGTCTGGATCATGCTCATGCCGAAAGCGCCGTCATCACCTTGCGAAAACGCTCGGCAATAAAATCGCGCCTTGCGTGCCTGCCACTGCTGACCAGTTTCTTGCCATGCACCCAGACACAATCGACCTTGGAACCGTTGGCGAAGATCCAGGTGTCGAGCACTGCATCGCCCGTCTTGCCGGCAAGCGACGAGTGCTTGCCATCGAGCGAGATGAAATCGGCTGGGGCGCCAGCGGCGATCCGCGAGGGGCTTGCGCCGAGCGCTGCGCTGCCGCCGTCGAGCGCGGCATCGAACAGTGCGCGCCCGGTCGAACCGCCGGCGACCGCCAGCAGATTGCGGGCACGGTGGGCGAGGCGCTGCGAATATTCGAGCTGCCGCAATTCGTCCGGCAGGCCGATCAGCACGTTGGAGTCGGAGCCGACGCCGAAGCGGCCGCCATGCTGTTTGAACAAAGGTGCTGCAAAGGTGCCGTCGCCGAGATTGGCCTCGGTGATCGGGCAGAGGCCGGCGATTGCTCCGCTTTTCGCCATGGCCGCCGTCTCGGTCTCGGTCATGTGGGTGGCGTGGATCAGGCACCAGCGACTGTCGACCCTGGCATTGGCGAGCAGCCATTCGACCGGCCGCGCCCTGGACCAGGCAAGGCAGTCCTCGACCTCCTTCACTTGCTCGGCAATGTGGATGTGGATCGGTCCGCCGGGTGCCATCGTCGCGATGTTTTCCAACTGCTTCGGTGTCACGGCGCGCAGACTGTGCGGGGCGATGCCGACGACCGCGTGATTCAAGGTGCGAACGGTTTCGTGACATTTCTCAACAAGCCGCGAGAACCGATTCATATCGTTGATGAATCGCCGCTGGCCTTCATTCGGCGCTGCGCCGCCGAATGAGGAATGTGCATAGAAGACCGGCAGCAGCGTCAGCCCGATGCCGGTGTCGGCAGCCGCGGCGGTGATGCGGTCGGCCATTTCGGCGACGTTGGCGTAGGGCTGACCGTCGCGGTCGTGATGCAGATAGTGAAACTCGCCGACGCGTGAGAACCCAGCCTCCAGCATCTCGACATAGAGCTGCGCGGCGACCGCCTCGACCTGATCCGGCGTCATCGACAGCGCGAAGCGATACATCACCTCGCGCCAGCTCCAGAAACTGTCGGCTGAAGGGCCGCGCAACTCGGCTAGACCGGCCATGCCGCGCTGGAAGGCGTGGCTGTGCAGGTTCGGCATGCCTGGCAGCAGAATGGCATGGCGTTCGTCACCGGGCTGGGATGCGGTGTTCGGCTCGACCGTGGTGATGTGGCCATCACTGACGACGATCCGGGCATTGGAATGCCAGCCGTCGGGCAGAAGCGCCTGTTCCGCAAAGATCGCCGTCACGTTTTTCTCTCCGATTCCCAGTGTCCCGTGCAATGATACCACTTGCAGTGCGTTTCAATATGTATATACATAACCGCGGCCGATTGAAACGGAAAAGATGATGGCTGGAGAGAGCAAAAGCCGGGCAGGGGAGATCCGCCTCTGGCGCAATGCGCGACTGGCGACCATGGCCGACAGCGCCGCCGGACGGGGTATCGTCGAAGACGGCGCGATCGTCGCGCGCGATGGTCTGATCGTCTATGCCGGCCCGGAAGCCGACATGCCGGCAGCCTTCAGCCAGAACGCCGAGATTGTCGATTGCGAAGGCCGCTGGATCACACCCGGCCTGATCGACTGCCATACTCATCTGATCCACGCCGGCAATCGCGCCAACGAATTCGAGATGCGGCTGGCCGGCGCCACCTATGAAGAGGTCACCAGGGCCGGCGGCGGCATCGTCTCGTCGGTCAAGGCGCTGCGCGCTGCCAGCCAGCAGGAATTGGTTGCGCAGTCGCTGCCGCGCCTCGACGCGCTGATCGCTGAAGGCCTCACCACCATCGAGGTCAAGTCGGGCTACGGGCTCGATCTCGAAAACGAGAAGAAATCGCTGCGCGCCGCGCGGCTCCTGGGCGAAAACCGTCCAGTAACCGTAACAACGAGCTTCCTCGGTGCGCATGCCCTGCCGCCTGAAGCGAAAGGCGACAAGGACGCTTTTATCGATCTGGTCGCAAACGAGATTTTGCCGGCCGTCACCGCCGAGGGCCTGGCCGATGCGGTCGATGGTTTTTGCGAAGGCATCGCCTTTTCGCCCGAGCAGATTTCTCGCGTGTTCGACGCGGCGAAAGCAGCAGGCCTGCCGGTAAAACTCCACGCCGACCAATTGTCCAACCTGCACGGCGCAGAACTTGCGGCGCGCTATGGCGCCCTGTCGGCCGACCATCTCGAATACACTGACGAGGCGGGTGCGGCGGCGATGGCGAGGGCCGGGACCGTGGCGACGATCCTGCCCGGCGCATACTATTTCATCCGTGAGACCAAGAAGCCGCCGATCGGCCTGTTTCGCCGGCACGGCGTCAAAATGGCGGTCGCCACCGACTGCAATCCCGGCACCTCGCCGCTGACCTCGCTGCTGCTGACCATGAACATGGCGGCGACTTTGTTTGGTCTGACTGTTGACGAATGCCTTGCCGGCGTCACCCGCGAGGCCGCCCGTGCGCTCGGACTGCTCGGAAGAACCGGCACGCTGGAGGCTGGAAAATCGGCCGACCTGGCGATCTGGGACATCGAGCGCCCGGCCGAGCTCGTCTACCGCATGGGTTTCAACCCGCTGCATGCCCGCATCTGGAGGGGACAATGAGTGAACTCAAACTTAAGCCGGGCAACACGACGCTGGCCGACTGGCGCGAAATCTATCGTGGCGCGATGCCGAAGCTGGACGCGGCCTGCTGGCCAAAGATCAAGGCCAGCGCCGAGGCCGTTGCCCGCATCGTCGCCAAGGGTGAGCCGGTCTATGGCATCAACACCGGTTTCGGCAGATTGGCCAGCGTCCGTATCCCCGCCGCCGATCTCGAGACGCTGCAACGCAACATCGTGCTGTCGCATGCCGCCGGCGTCGGCGAACCGATGCCGGTCGCTGTTTGCCGGTTGATGATGGCACTGAAACTGGCCAGCTTGGCGCAGGGCGCCTCCGGCGTGCGGCCGCAGACCATTGAGCTGCTCGAAGCGATGCTCGCCAACGACGTCATTCCGGTGGTGCCGGCGCAAGGCTCGGTCGGCGCATCCGGCGACCTTGCGCCACTGTCGCACATGACGGCGGTGATGATCGGCGTCGGCGAATGTTTTACCCCGCATGGCCGGTTCCCGGCCAAGGTCGCCTTTGTCTCGCACGGGCTGGAGCCGGTCACGCTTGGCGCCAAGGAAGGGTTGGCGCTGCTCAACGGCACACAGTTTTCGACCGCCTATGCGTTGGCCGCCTTGTTCGACGCCGAAGTGCTCTACCAGTCAGCGCTGGTCGCCGGTGCGCTCTCGACCGATGCCGCCAAGGGTTCCGACGCCCCCTTCGATCCGCGCATCCACCTGCTCAGGAGGCATCCTGGCCAGATCGAGACGGCAGAGGCGCTGCGCAACCTGATGGCCGGCAGTGCCATCCGTGAATCGCACCGGGTCGGAGACGAACGCGTGCAGGACCCGTACTGCTTGCGCTGCCAGCCGCAGGTGATGGGTGCAGCGCTCAGCGTGCTGCGCCAGGCCGCCGGCACGCTGGGCACCGAGGCCAACGGCGTCACCGACAATCCGCTGATCTTCGCCGAGGACGACACAGCACTTTCCGGTGGCAATTTCCACGCCGAGCCAGTCGCCTTCGCCGCCGACATGATCGCGCTCGCCGTCTGCGAGATCGGCTCGCTGTCGGAACGGCGCATCGCCATGCTGGTCGATCCGGCGCTGTCGGGCATGCCGGCCTTCCTGACCCCGAAGCCAGGCTTGAATTCCGGCTTCATGATCCCGCAAGTGACGGCGGCGGCACTCGTCTCGGAAAACAAGCAAAAGGCCTATCCGGCCAGTGTCGATTCGATCCCGACCTCGGCCAATCAGGAAGACCACGTCTCGATGGCGGCACATGGCGCGCGCCGGCTGATCGGCATGATCGAGAATGCGACGGCCGTCATCGGCATCGAATTGCTGGCCGCCACGCAGGGCTGCGATTTCCATGCGCCGCTGGCATCGAGTGCGCCGCTCGAAGCGGTGCGCAGACTGGTCAGGGCCGAAGTGCCGCATCTCGACAATGACCGGCATTTCCACCCCGACATGGAAAAGGCCATCGCCATGGTGCGCAGCGGCGCTGTCGTGAAGGCAGCGGGCGCGGTGGCGCTGCCGGGAATCGCGTCGTGAGGATGTGCGCCTCTATAGGTCGCCGCAAAGCGCCAGCGCAGGGAGACCATTCATGAACGCGCCCTCCTGGCTCACTGTAAAGCGCGGCACCACCCCCCTGCTGGTCTCGATCCCGCACACCGGCATCGATCTCGCCGGCCTCGAGAACCGGCTGGTGTCGCCTTGGCTCGGCCGCCGCGACGCCGACTGGTGGATCGATAAGCTGTATGAGTTTGCCGAAGACCTCGGCGCGACGGTGGTGCATACCGCGATCGCGCGCACCGTCATCGACGTCAATCGCGATCCCTCCGGCGTCTCACTCTATCCCGGCCAGGCAACTACCGGCCTATGCCCGACCGAGACCTTCGACGGCGATCCGCTCTATCGTGTCGGGGAAGAGCCTGATGCCTCGGAGGTCGACGAGCGCCGCGAAAAGTACTTTGTGCCTTACCATGCCGCCATGCAGGCCGAGATCGACAGGCTGCGCGCCGTGCACCGGAAGATCGTCCTCTATGACTGCCATTCGATCCGCTCGATGCTGCCGCGGCTGTTCGAAGGCACTCTGCCGGTGTTCAACCTCGGCACCAATGACGGCAAAAGCGCCGATCCGGGCTTGCAGGCAATGGTCGGCCAGATCCTCGCCGAGACCGGCGAGAGTTTTGTCGTCAATGGCCGCTTCAAAGGCGGCTGGATCACGCGCCATTTCGGCCAGCCGCAAAACGGCGTTCATGCGCTGCAGATGGAACTGTCCAACCGCGGCTATATGCGCGAGCCCGAGGGCAAAGGTACGCCCGACAATTGGCCGGTGCCTTACGACCCGGCATTCGCCGCGCCGATCCGCGCCACGCTGAAGCGGATCCTGGAAAGCGCGATTGCCTGGGCCGGGCGCTGACGCATCGCCGCGCAGCTCATTCGAAAGGAAAAGTGACGCCATGACCGATCCTCGCCACAACATCCGCGAAGTCCGCAGCCCGCGCGGCAGCGAGCTCAATGCCCGCACATGGCTGACTGAAGCGCCGTTGCGCATGCTGATGAACAATCTCGATCCCGACGTCGCCGAAAACCCCAACGAACTGGTCGTCTATGGCGGCATCGGCCGCGCGGCGCGCACCTGGAACGACTTTGATCGCATCGTCGCCTCTCTGAAGACGCTTGGAGACGACGAGACCCTGCTGGTGCAGTCGGGCAAGCCGGTCGGCGTGTTTCGTACCCACACCGATGCGCCGCGCGTGCTGATCGCCAATTCCAACCTCGTGCCGCACTGGGCGACATGGGAGAAATTCAACGAGCTCGATAAGAAGGGCCTGATGATGTACGGCCAGATGACGGCCGGCTCGTGGATCTACATCGGCACCCAAGGCATCGTGCAGGGCACCTACGAGACCTTCGTCGAGGCCGGCCGCCAGCATTACGACGGCAACCTCAGGGGCAAATGGCTCCTGACCGGCGGCCTCGGCGGCATGGGCGGCGCCCAGCCGCTGGCCGCGGTCATGGCCGGCGCCTGCTGCCTGGCGGTCGAATGCGATCCCGACCGCATCGATTTCCGGCTGCGCACTCGCTATGTCGACGAACGCGCCGACACGCTCGACGAGGCGCTGGAAAGGATCGAGCGCTGGACCAGGGCCGGCGAGGCGAAATCGGTCGGCCTGGTCGGCAACACCGCAGACATCGTGCCGGAACTGGTGCGGCGTGGCGTGCGCCCCGACCTGGTCACCGACCAGACGTCGGCGCATGATCCGCTCAACGGCTATCTCCCCAAGGGCTGGTCGCTCGCCGAATGGCGCGAGAAGCGCACCAGCGACCCGAAGGCGGTCGAAAAGGCGGCGCGCGCGTCGATGCGCGAACATGTCGAGGCGATGGTGGCGTTCTGGAACGCCGGCGTGCCGACGCTCGACTATGGCAACAACATCCGCCAGGTGGCGAAGGAGGAAGGGCTCGACAATGCCTTTGCCTTCCCGGGTTTCGTGCCGGCCTATATCCGGCCACTGTTTTGTCGCGGCATCGGTCCGTTTCGCTGGGCAGCCCTCTCCGGCGATGCCGACGACATCTACAAGACCGACGCCAAGGTGCGCGAGCTGACGCCAGGCAACACCCACCTGCACAACTGGCTCGACATGGCGCGTGAGCGCATCGCCTTCCAGGGTCTGCCGGCGCGCATCTGCTGGGTCGGTCTCGGCGACCGCCACCGGCTCGGCCTCGCCTTCAACGAGATGGTGGCGAAAGGCGAGCTCAAGGCGCCGGTGGTCATCGGCCGCGATCATCTCGATTCAGGCTCGGTTGCCTCGCCGAACCGCGAGACGGAATCGATGAAGGACGGCTCGGACGCCGTGTCCGACTGGCCGCTGCTCAATGCGCTGCTCAACACCGCCTCCGGCGCAACCTGGGTATCGCTGCATCATGGCGGTGGCGTCGGCATGGGGTTTTCGCAACATGCCGGCATGGTCATCGTTGCCGACGGCACACGCGAAGCGGCCAAACGCCTGGAGCGGGTGCTATGGAATGACCCCGCAACCGGCGTCATGCGCCACGCCGATGCCGGCTATGACCTCGCCATCGACTGCGCCAGGGAGCACCAGCTCAACCTGCCAGGCATCCTCGGCTGAACCGCGCCTTGCGCATCCTGCGGGCAGCCGAATACCGGTCCATGCCGTGGAAGAACGGCGGCGGAATGACGACGGAAATCGCCGTCTCGCCTACACGTGCTGCGCTCGACGATTTCGACTGGCGCGTCTCCATGGCGCGCGTCGAAAGCGGCGGGCCATTCTCCGACTTTGCCGGAGTGGACCGAAGCTTGGCCGTACTGGAAGGTGAGGGGATTGTCCTCGATATCGCCGGCGGCCCGACGACTACGCTGACCAAAACATCCGCCCCGCTTTCGTTTGCGGCCGATGTGCCGACGCAAGCGGCGCTGATCGCCGGTCCGATCACCGATCTCAACGTCATGACACGGCGTGGACGGATGACCCATGCCGTCGAACGCCTGGTGATTTCAGCCCCGACGGACATCCAGTCGGCCGCTGATGCGACCCTCATCCTGTGTTTTGACGGCGAGATCACGATGGCCGGCGCGGCGCCTGTCCGCATCGGACCGCGCGACACGCTGTTGCTCGGACCGGGCGCTCTGTCACAGCGCCTGGAGCCTGCGCGACCAGCGACGCTGTTCGTGATCCGCATCGATCGCGTTGCGGCAAACGATTAACGCCTGTTTCGAAACATGATCACAACACCGGCGAAATATGCCGTAAGCTCAAGCCCAGATCACGAAAAAGCCTGAATCCTTCCGTCGATCAACCCCCGGCGGGAGGGAGGTGGTTCGTCTGCAGGTCTGGTGCGAAAATAAACTTTCGGCCCTTGTTTCGATGCAACCAATTCCATTTCAATCGGTTCTAGGGACATTGCCGTGGCGGTGACGCCGCTAACGCGTCCCCCATGCGGAATTTTCAATGAATATCCAGACAGACCCCACCCAATTGGAAAAGACGAGCGCGAGCTTTCCGGCCATCACGGAAGAGCCGATACGCTCCAATTTCCTGCCGGAAGAGCGCCTGCGCACGCTGGGTACAAGCCTCGCCAAGGGCGACGTCAAGGATCTGTTCGGCCTGGAGCCGTTCGATTTCCAGCCACGCGTCCGCGACAGTGCCAGCAAGATCCTCGAAGTCTACCGTTCGACCAACGCCGCGCAGGCGAGAGGCGAGACGATCACACCCGCGGCGCAATGGCTGCTCGACAACAATTATCTGGTCGAGGAAACCATCTTCCAGGTCAAGCGCGACCTGCCACGCCGCTTCTATCGTCAGTTGCCGACCCTGAAACTGTCCGACGGCGCCAGCGTGCCGCGCGCCCTTGCGCTGGCCTGGACCTATGTCGCCCATTCGGACAGTTCGGTCTCGGCGACCATGTTCAAGGCGATCGTCGAAGGCTTTCAGGCCGTCGAGCCGCTGAAGATCGGCGAGCTCTGGGCGCTGCCATCACTGCTGCGCTTCGTTCTGATCGAAAATCTTCGCCGGATCGCGGTCCGGGTCAGTCGTACCCGGCAGATGCGCCAGATTGCCAACGAGGTCGCAGACCGCGTGCTGGCACTCGATGAAACCGCCGACCGTCAGGCAATCCTGTCGAACTACGTCGCCCATGCACAAGACACCACCTTTGCCACCCAATTGCTCTACCGCCTGCGCGACGGGTCGCAAAATGCCGGCAGGGCGCTGGAATGGCTGGAGGGCGAGCTTGAAAGGTCCGGCTCCGATGCCGAGGAAATCATCATCAGCGAGCATCGCACGTTGTCCAGCGGCAACGTAACCACCGGCAACATCATCCGCGGCCTCAGGCTCATCAACGATATCGACTGGACGGTTTGGTTCGAAGATGTCAGCCGCATCGACACCTTGCTGCGCGAGCGCACCGATTTTGCCGCGCTCGATTTCTTCTCGCGCGACCAGTACCGGACCGCGATCGAGGAAATGGCGCGCCGCTCCGATCGTTCCGAATTCCGCGTTGCTGAAAAGGCGATCGAACTCGCCGGCCATGCCGCTGTCGCCGATACCACCGTCACCGGTCCGACAGCTCACGCCGACGTCGGGTTCTTTCTGGTCGGCCCGCGCCGGCTGGAACTGGAAAAGGCGATCGGCTATCGGCCGACGGTCAGCGTCACGATCAAACGGGCGTTCCGCAAGACCGGATGGCTGGGCATTGTCGTGCCGGTGTTCGCGCTGACGGTCCTGCTTCTTGTCCTCTCCGGCAACGCCCTTGCCAGTCTCGGCCTGTCCATACCGTCGATCGTCCTGATGCTGGCGCTGTTTGCCGTGCCGGCCAGCGAAGGCGCGCTTGCCTTCTTCAACACCGTCGTATCGTTGTTCCTGAAGCCGACGCGCCTCGTCGGCTACGACTATAAACGCGGCATGCCGCCCGAGGCGCGCACGCTGGTGGTGGTGCCGTCGCTGATCGGCTCGCGCGACGACGTCGAGGAGAACATCCGCAACATCGAAGTGCACCACCTGGCCAACACGGCGGACGAAATCCATTTCGCTCTGCTTTCGGACTGGCCGGACAGCAAAACCGAAATCGATGCGGCGGATATCGAGATCCTCCAATATGCTCGCGACGAGATCGCGCGGCTGAACGCCCGCTATCCCAGCGAAGGCGCGCCGCGTTTCTACGTCCTGCACCGCCGGCGGCTCTACAATGAATCCCAGGGCGCCTGGATGGGTTGGGAACGCAAGCGCGGCAAGCTCCACGAACTGAATCTTCTGCTGCGTGGCGACAGCGACACCACCTTTCTGCCGCTGGACGTGCCGTTGCCCGAAAACGTCATCCATGTGATGACGCTGGATGCCGATACGCGCACCACCCGCGATGCCGTCGCCAGTTTGGCTGGAAAGCTTTGCCATCCGCTCAACCGCCCGCATTACGATGCGGCAAAGCGCGTCGTCACCGCCGGCTATACCATCCTGCAGCCGCGCATCACCGCGTCGCTGACCAGCGGCGACGACGCATCCTTCTTCCAGCGGGTCTTTTCTGCCAATCGCGGCCTCGATCCCTACGTATTTGCCGTGTCGGACATCTACCAGGACGTCTTCGGCGACGGCTCCTTCACCGGCAAGGGGCTCTATCACGTCGACGCCTTCGAGGCGGCGCTGAAGGGCCGCATCGAAGAAAACACCGTCCTCAGCCACGATCTGCTCGAAGGCGCGTTGGCGCGCGCGGCACTGGTCACCGACGTCGAACTGGTCGAGGACTATCCGACCCGCTATTCGGTCGACGCGTCGCGCCACCATCGCTGGGCGCGGGGCGACTGGCAGCTTCTGGGCTTCATTCTCAATCCGCGTTCCGGCGTGCCGGCGCTGTCGCGCTGGAAGATGGTCGACAATCTGCGCCGGTCGCTGACGCCGATCTTCTGGGTGATGGCCGCGATCGCCGGCTGGACGCTGCTGCCCTTCACCCAGGCCGCGCAATGGCAGGCGCTGCTGATCCTCACACTTTTCATGGCGCCGACGTTCGACATCGTCCACGCCATTCTGCCGAAAAGCGGCGACCAGACGCCGCGCGGTCATTTCTCGGCGCTGGCGCGCGACGTCGTCTTCGGCACCGCCCTGGTGGCTCTGAAGATCGTGCTGATGGCGCATCTGGCCTGGATGATGGGCGATGCCATCATTCGCACGCTCTACCGCCTGTTCGTCAGCCGGAAGAACCTGCTCGAATGGCGCACTGCCTCGCAGGCTCACAAGATCGGCGACAACGATCTCGGCTCCTATTACGGCATGATGTACGGTGCTGTGATCGTCGGCGTCGTCGGCCTCGCCATCCCTGTTGTGGCCGATTCCACCGGAGCTTTCGTCGCCTTCTTCTTCGCGCTGTTCTGGATCGGCTCGCCGGCCTTCGCCTTCTTTATCAGCCGCTCGGCCGAAACCGAGGACCGTTTGCGCATATCGGCGGCGGACATCCATGTGCTGCGCACGATTGCGCGGCGCACATGGCATTATTTCGAGACCTTCGTGACGGCCGAGCATCACAATCTGCCGCCCGACAATTTCCAGGAAAGCCCGGCGCCTGTCGTGGCCCCCCGCACCTCGCCGACCAATATCGGCGTCTATCTCCTGTCAGTTGTTTCGGCGCGCGATTTCGGCTGGATCAGCCTGTCCGACGCCACCACCCGCATCGACGCGACGATGTCGACGATCGAGAGCATGCCGCGTGAGCGCGGCCATCTCTTCAACTGGTATGACACGACGACGCTGAAGCCGCTCTATCCGCTGTACATTTCCGCCGTCGATAGCGGCAATCTCGCCGGCCATCTGGTGGCGGTGGCGGCAGCCTGTGCCGAATGGGCGGAAGCGCCTGCAGTCCACCTTCAGGGCGACTTCGAGGGTATCCTCGATACGGTGACGATCCTCGACGAAAGCCTGGCCGAGTTGCCTGACGACCGCCGTCAGTTGCGGCCGTTGCGCCAGCGACTTGCCGATCGCCTCGATGGCATGCGACGCGCGGTCGAATCGATCAAGGCACAGCCCGAGATGGCGTCGATCCGCACCATCAACCTGGCCGTTCTGGCCGGCGAGATCCGCAAGCTCGCCATCGCTATCCATACTGAGGCCGCATCGACGCAGAGCGACACCATCGCCGACTGGGCGGCGAGACTGGAAGCCACCTGCGAAGCGCATGTCCATGACGCGCATAGCGACGACACTGCCGTCGAGGCGCTGCG
The DNA here is from genome assembly GCF_055811475.1 of Mesorhizobium sp. WSM4829. NCBI lineage: Bacteria > Pseudomonadati > Pseudomonadota > Alphaproteobacteria > Hyphomicrobiales > Phyllobacteriaceae > Mesorhizobium > Mesorhizobium sp. WSM4829. The sequence goes on from NZ_JBVVQJ010000013.1 coordinate 24,058, forward strand.
GGCCAAGCTTCTGTCGTTGCGCGAGCGTACGCGCCGCTTTGCCTTCGAGATGGATTTCTCATTCCTCATGCGCAAGGAACGCAAGCTTCTGTCGATCGGCTACCGGGTCGAGGAGCATCAGCTCGACGAAAGCTGCTACGACCTGCTGGCTTCCGAGGCGCGGCTGACCAGCCTGTTCGCCATAGCTAAGGGCGATCTGCCGACGGAGCACTGGTTCCACCTCGGCCGGCCGATCGTCGAGATCGGGTTCAAGGGCGCGCTGATGTCCTGGTCCGGCTCGATGTTCGAGTATTTGATGCCGCCGCTGGTGATGAAGGAGCCGCAAGGCAGCATCCTTAACCAGACCAGCAAGCTCATCATCAAGCGCCAGATCCAGTACGGCCGCTCGAAGGACGTGCCCTGGGGGATTTCGGAAGCGGCCTACAACGCCCGCGATCGCGAACTGACCTACCAGTACACCAATTTCGGCGTGCCTGGGCTGGGCCTGAAGCGAGGTCTTGGCCAGAACACGGTGATTGCCCCCTATGCGACCGTGCTGGCGGCGCAGTTCACCCCGCGTGAATCGGTGCAGAACCTGGCCAGGCTGAGGCGGCTCGGCGCCCTTGGCCGGCACGGCTTCTACGATGCGGTCGATTTCACGCCGCAACGCGTGCCGGAGGGCACCGACCATGTCGTCGTGCTGAACTACATGGCCCACCATTCCGGCATGTCGATCGCCGCCGTCGCCGACGCCATCTTCGAAGGACGCCTGCGCGACCGCTTCCACAGCGATCCGGTGATCGAGTCGGCCGAGTTGCTGCTGCAGGAAAGAGCGCCGCGCGACATCCCGACCGCCACCGTCAGGACAGAGGCCGACGAACGGTCGAAGGACGAAACGGAAGCCGAAAGCCCCGATACGCGCATCGTGCTCAACCCGCTCAAGGCGCTGCGTTCGACCAGCGTCATGTCCAATGGCCGCTACTCGGTCATGGTTACCGCGACCGGCTCCGGCTATAGTCGCTGGGGCGAGCTTGCCGTCACGCGCTGGCAGCCGGACCCGACCGAGGATCGGCTTGGCTCCTACATCTTCCTGCGCGACTCCGGCACCGGCGACTGGTGGTCGGCCACCGCCGAGCCGAAGCGTGCCACCCACGAAGAGGTGCGGACGCTGTTCTCCGACGACAAGGCGAGCTTCGTCAAGTCAGTGGGATCACTGCGTTCGGAGGTCGAATGCATCGTCATTTCGGAAGGAAATGGCGAAGGCCGGCGGGTGACGCTCTACAATGACGGCCCGGTCGACCGGCATATCGAAGTGACCTCGTTCGCTGAACTGGTGCTGGGCTCCGAAGCATCCGACAACGCGCATCCGGCGTTCTCGAAAATGTTCGTGGAAACCGAAATCGCTGCGAATAACGCAGCGATCTTCGCCACCAGACGTAAGCGGGAAACGGACGAGCCTGATGTCGCCATGGTGCATTTCGTCACTGACCCGTCTGGGTCGACGCGCGACGCCGAGGCCGAAACCGACCGGCGCGCCTTCATAGGCCGCGGCCGCACCATTACCGAGGCCGCCGCATTCGATCCCGGCGCCAAGCTTGGCGGCCATTCCGGCTTCACGCTGGATCCGGTCGCGGCACTTCGCCGACAGGTGCGCGTGCCGGCCAACAAGAAGATAGCGCTGACCTTCTGGACTGCCGTCGGCGCCAACCGCGCCGAACTCGAAGAAGCCATTGCGCGGCTTGATCATCCGGAAGCCTTCGCGCGCCAGGCGATGCTCGCCTGGACCCGCTCACAGGTGCAGACCCGGCATCTCGGTCTCAGCCTTGCCGATGCCGCCAATGTGCAGAATCTGGCGCGCTACCTGATCTATCCGGATCCGTTCCTGCGGCTTCCGGCCGAATCGATCGCTTCCGGGCTCGGTAGGCAATCGGGCCTATGGCCGACCAGCATATCCGGCGACTTTCCGATTTTCCTGGTCAGGATCGGCGATGTCGCCGATCTCGAAATCGTTGCCCAGGCGCTCCGCTTCCAGGAATACATGCGCGCCCGAGGCATGATGATCGACTTTGTCGTCATCAACGAGCAGGCTTCGTCCTACGTGCAGGACCTGCAACGGGCGGTTGAGACGCTGTGCGAAAACAGCCGCCTGCGCGGCAAGGAGCTAGGACCCCGCCAGCACATCTTCGCGGTGCGCCGCGACCTCATGGACGAGGCGACCTACAAGACGCTGCTGGCCACTGCTCGCGTCGTTCTGCACACGCGCAACGGCACCATCTTCGATCAGATCGAGCGCGCCGAGGCCGCTGCGCTGCAAGCGCGGGACGCCTTGCAGCCGGCGGGTGCAGCAGCGCTTCGTGAACCGTCTCCGCCGGCGCCACAGACGTGGGCCCAAGCCTCGTTCGACGGCAGTGCCGACGGCAGCGGGCTCAACCAGTGGAACGGTTTTGGCGGTTTCGAGGGCGACGGACGCCACTATGTCGTGCGCCTTGCTGGCCGCCGCACGACGCCGCAGCCCTGGATCAACGTCGTCTCCAACGCCTCGTTCGGTTTCCACGTTTCGGCTGAAGGCGCTGCCTTCAGCTGGAGCCGAAACAGCCGCGACTATCAACTGACGCCGTGGGCGAACGACCCGGTCACCAACCGGCCGGGCGAGGGCATCTATATCTACGATCATGCCAGCGGCCGGGCGTTCTCGCCGCTGGCCGCCGTCGTCCGCGATCCCGCCATGACCTACGAAACATGGCACGGGCAGGGGTTTTCGACCTTCCGTTCGAAGCGCGGACCGCTGTCGATGGACCTTACCCATGTGGTGGATTCCGTCGATCCGGTGAAAATCTCCAGGTTGCGCATCCAGAATTCCGGTTCGGCGCCGGCGCGACTGCGCGTCTATGCCTATGCGGAATGGGTTCTTGGCAGCCATCGTTCGCGCACGGCGGCGACCATCGTTCCGTCCAGGGATGCCGCGACGGGCGCGTTGCTGGCGCAAAATCCCTACGGGCTCGATTTCAGCGAGCGGGTCGCCTTCCTGGCCGCCGACGGCGCTGCACACTCGGTGACGGCCGACCGCGGCGAGTTCATTGGCCGCCACGGCACCAGCGAACTCCCGCAAGCCGTGCTCAGCGGCGCAAGCCTGTCGGGCCGCGTCGAGGCGGGCGACGATCCTTGTGCGGCAATTGCACGCGACGTCGACATCCCTGCCGGCGGCGACGTGACGCTGCTCTGGCTGCTCGGCGATGCAGCCTCTGCCGAGGAAGCCAGCGCGCTGGTACAGCATCATGGCAGCAAGGATTTCGATCAGCGGCTGACTGACAATGAACGCACCTGGCGAGGGTTTCTCGACACCATCCAGGTCGAGACGCCGGACAGGGCGCTCAACGCGATGGTCAACCACTGGCTGCCCTATCAGAGCCTTGCCTGCCGCATCCGCGCCCGCTCGGCGTTTTACCAGGCGAGCGGCGCCTTTGGCTTCCGCGACCAATTGCAGGACACGCTGGCCCTGCTTCTCCATGATCCGAAACTGGCGCGCGACCAGATCCTCAATGCGGCGCGGCGGCAATTCGCCGAAGGCGACGTGCAGCATTGGTGGCTGCCGCGAACTGAGGCAGGCGTCCGCACCATGATTTCCGACGACGTGGTCTGGCTCGCCCACGCCACGGCACACTACTTGCTGGTGACCGGCGATACCGCGATCCTCAGGGAACAATTGCCCTTCATCGAAGGGCCGTCGCTGGAAGAAGGTGAGCACGACGCCTTTTTCACGCCGGAGATATCGAAGAAGACCGCTTCACTCTATGATCACTGTGCGCGCGCACTTGACCTTGCCATCAAGCGCAGCAGCCCCGCCGGACTGCCGCTGATCCTCGGCGGTGACTGGAACGACGGCATGAACCGTGTCGGCGAGCACGGTAAGGGCGAGAGCGTCTGGCTGGGTTGGTTCCTGCTGAAGACGCTGGGCGACTTTGCAGCTGTCGCCAAGGCGGAAGGCGACGCCAAGCGTGCGCAAGCCTGGACAAAACACGCCGGCGTGCTGAAGCGGGCGCTGGAAAGCACGGCCTGGGACGGTGAATGGTACCGTCGCGGCAGCTTCGACGACGGCACGCCGCTGGGATCGCGCAGCTCGCAGGAATGCAAGATCGACTCGATTGCCCAGTCGTGGAGCGTGCTGTCGGGCGAGGGCGATCCGGCGCGATCGACGACGGCGATGCAGCAGGCGATGAAAATGCTCGTCGACGACGAGCTCAACATCGTCAAGCTTTTCACGCCGCCCTTCTCCAGGACGGAACAGAACCCAGGCTACATCAAGAGCTACCCGCCGGGTGTCCGTGAAAACGGCGGCCAGTACACCCACGCGGCGACATGGTTCGTCATTGCGCTCGCCGAAATGGGGCGCGTCGACGACGCCTACCGCTGCTTCTCGATGCTCAACCCGGTCAACCATGCACCCGACGAAGCCGCTGCCGAGCACTACCGCGTCGAGCCTTATGTCGTCGCGGCAGACGTCTACGCCGGGCAAGGCAAGGGCGGCCGCGGCGGCTGGACCTGGTATACCGGCTCGGCCGGCTGGCTTTATCGCGCGGCGGTCGAAGGCATCCTCGGCATCGAGCGCAGGGGCGAGCGCATCCAGTTCAGGCCGAAACTGCCCAGCCATTGGGATGGCTATGCGGCAACGCTCAAGGTGCTGGGGGCCGAGCTCAGGGTTCAGGTTGTCCGCGACAAGAAGGCCAAAGCCGTCTCGCTCGAGGTAAATGGTAAAAAGACGAAGGCTTCGTCTTTCGAACCGAAAGCCGGCGACAAGGCCGATCTGGTCGTCAGGATACCGGCGTAGCTTCAAGGGTTTGGAGCGTCTTTGTACATCTTGACGATGTGCGTTATTTAAAGTTGCTCGAGCAATTCTATTGCGCATGAGATATCCCAAAAGCCGATGCAGGCTTTTGGGATTCGTACATGCCAAGTTGCTGATTAAAATTTCGGCAGTGCTTCCGGCCTGCCACGATTTTGCCGCAAGGCTGACATTTTACCTTTCTTCTCAAACCGTTAGGTGATCACGACAGATTTCGCAGCGTCGCCATCTTTTGTTCGCGAATTGGGAACTGAAGGGGTACGAGGGCATTGTTTCGCGACACGTCAACGAGTACGAGTCAGAAAATGATGCAGTGCACAATAACAATTTGCCGGAGTAGCTGAAGTGTCCCTTCTGCAAATCTACTGGAGAGCGCTCGGTTATCTCGCTGCCGACAGAAAACGCGTCGCGTTTATCTGTGGGGCGAATGTCGCGCTTGCGATTATCGCCATCCTTGAGCCGATCATGTTCGGACGGGTGATCGATGCCATTTCGGATAGCGGCTCGGTCTTTTCGACGCTCGGCCTATGGGCCGGTATCGGCGTCTTCAACGTCATCGCCTTCGTTCTGGTGGCGCGCGGCGCGGACCGTTTTGCCCACGCCAGGCGCAGCGAGGTTCTTTGCCAGTCGTTCGAGCGCGTGATCACCATGCCGCTTGCCTGGCATCATCAGCGCGGCACCTCCAATTCCCTGCATACGCTGCTGCGCGCGGTCGAGACCTTGTTCAGCCTCTGGCTCGAGTTCATGAGGCAGCATTTGTCCACGGTTGTCGCGCTGGTTCTGCTGGTGCCGACGGCGCTCAGCATGGATATTCGCATGTCGATGGTCCTGCTGGCGCTGGGCGCGCTCTACGTCGGAATTGGCCGGCTGGTGATGCGTCGCACCAGGGAAGGCCAGGCGTCCGTGGAGCGGCATTTTCACCAGGTGTTCGCGCATGTGAGCGACTCGGTCAGCAATGTCGCCGTGCTGCAGAGCTACAATCGCATCGGCCACGAGACCGACGCCTTGAAGCGCTATGTCAAGAATCTGCTTGATGCCCAGTATCCGGTGCTCGACTGGTGGGCGTTGGCCAACGCCCTGCACCGTCTGTCGTCGACCATTTCGATGATGGTCGTGCTGTTGATCGGCTCCTATCTGGTCATGCATGGCCAATTGCGTATCGGTGACGTCATCGCGTTTACCGGCTTTGCCACGCTGCTGATCGCCCGGCTCGACCAGATGTCGGCCTTCGCCAACCAGATTTCGGAAGCCAGGGCCAAGCTCGAGGAATTTTATCGCCTTGAGGACTCCGCGGCCGAGGCCGCCGAGCCGGACGGGTTGCGTGACCTGGTCAACGTCACTGGTCATGTGCGTTTCGAAAACGTCAACTTCGAATTCGCCAATTCGGGGCAGGGCGTGAACGACGTGTCGTTCGAGGTCCATGCCGGCCAGACCGTGGCCATCGTCGGCCCGACCGGCGCAGGCAAGACCACGCTGATCAATCTCCTGCAGCGGGTCTTTTCGCCGTCCAGCGGCCGTATCCTGATCGATGGCATCGATACCCGCACGGTGACCCGCAAGTCGCTGCGCCACTCGATCGCCACCGTGTTCCAGGATGCCGGTCTGCTCAACCGCTCGATCGAGGACAATATTCGCGTCGGGCGCGCCGAGGCGACCTATGACGAGGTCCACGCCGCCGCCAATGCCGCTGCCGCGCAGGATTTCATCCTGTCGAAGAGCAACGGCTACGATACGGTCGTCGGCGAACGCGGTGGACAACTTTCGGGCGGCGAGCGCCAGCGTATCGCAATCGCGCGCGCCGTGCTGAAGGATTCACCCATCCTGGTGCTCGACGAAGCGACCAGCGCGCTTGACGTCGAGACGGAAGACCGCGTCAAGGAAGCGATCGACGAATTGCGGCGCGGCCGCACCACCTTCATCATCGCACACCGCCTGACCACTGTTCGCGATGCCGATCTGGTCGTCTTCATGGACAAGGGCAAGGTGGTCGAAATGGGTGGCTTCGCCGAATTGTCGATGCGCAATGGCCGCTTCGCCAGCCTGTTGCGCGCCGGCGGCCTGCTCAACGACGAGGAAGTCCGCCGCCTCAGCCGCACCATCACGGACGCGGCCGCCTGAGTTCTTGCCTTCTCCCCTTGTGGGAGAAGGCAAGACCCCGCCTGCGACACGGTGCTGTAGTTGCCCCACGCCTGTCGCCGGTTTATGTAAAGCCGCATGAGTGACCTGACTTCACGCCTCAGCGGCTGGATGGATTTCGCCAACCCGACGCGGTTTGTCGGGTTGGCCGACAAGGTGGTGCCGTGGCTGGCAACCATCGCCACACTCCTCCTGGCCGCCGGGCTCTACATGAGCTTCACGGCGCCGGAGGATTTCCAGCAAGGCATCACCGTACGTATCATGTACATCCATGTGCCGTTCGCCTGGCTGGCCATGATGTGTTTCACGCTGATGGCGGTTTCCGCATTGGGCACGCTGGTGTGGCGCCATCCGCTGGCCGACGTCGCGCTCAAATCGGCGGCACCCATCGGCGCCGTCTTTACAGCGCTCGCGCTGATCACCGGTTCGATCTGGGGCAAGCCGATGTGGGGCACCTGGTGGGTGTGGGATGCGCGGCTGACCTCGGTGTTCGTGCTGTTCCTGATGTATCTCGGCATCATTGCGCTGACGCGGGCCCTCGACGATGCCGCGCGCGCCGCCTGGGCCGCTGCAGTCATCACCCTGGTTGGATTCATCAACATCCCGATCATCAAATTCTCCGTCGACTGGTGGAACACGCTGCATCAGCCGGCTTCGGTGATCCGGCTCGGTGGGCCGACCATCGATCCCAGCCTGTTGCGGCCGTTGCTGGTGATGGCTCTGGGCTTTACCGTGCTGTTCTTCGCGCTGCATCTGATGGCGATGCGCACGGAAATCCTGCGTCGCCGGGTCATTGCCATGCGCCGCGTCGCGGCACGGCAGGCCGAACGGCAATCAGCCTGACTCCCTTCAGCTTTGCCCCCTCGCAGGCTCAGGGGGGCAAAGCTCGAAAGCCAAGCAATTGGCTTTCCGTCCGCTCCGCGGACCGCTTCTCACCCCATGCAGCCGCGCGCCGCCACCGGCAGCGTCTCCAGCACCCGTTCTCCGGCGATCAAGTGAACTTCGTCGAACAGATTGGTGACGACGCAGCAATGGTCGGGCACGATGCGCACGCGCTCGCCGATACGCAGCCTGGCCTCGCCGGAAAGCGTGACGTTGCCGTGCTCCTCGCTGAGGCTGGCGACGGTGGCGCCCGGAATACCCAGCAATTCGCCGAAATCGGGCAGCCCCAGCGTGTCGCTGGACAAGGCCTTGCTGCCGGCATCAAGGATGGCCCGTGTCGGCGTCGGATGGCTGACCACCGTCGACAGCACCGTCAGCGCGCAATCGTCGAGGCTTCCGACGCCCTTGGCGACCTGGTAGCGGTCGAGATAGATGTAGGTGCCGGGGCGGTACTCGGTGACGACGGAAGCCTCGCCTGCGCGCCACATATCCGGCGTGCCGCCGCTGGAGATGCGTTCGCAGGCAAGGCCGGATGCGGCGAGCGCGTCGCGCGCATCGGCCAGCCACGCCTCGGCCTCTGCGGCGCGGCCTGCCGCCGGATAGGTCATCAGCCCACCGAAGGCGAGCCCCCTGGCCTTGTCGATCTCTCCGGCCAGCGCCACCGCCTCGCTAGCCGACTGGACGCCGCAGCGGCCCATGCCGGTATCGCACTCCACCAGCACTTTTAGCGGCTGGCCTGGATCGGTGAAGGTGGCGGCGAGACCCGCAAGCGTTTCCATGCTGTCTGACGTCACTGACAGCGTCACGCGGCCGTGCAGCGCCTTGAGGCGCTCCAGCTTGGCCCTGCCCAGAATGTTGTAGGGCACAAAAATGTCGGTGAGGCCGGCATCTGCCATCACCTCGGCTTCACCGATCTTCTGGCAGGTGATGCCGACCGCACCGGCTGCGATCTGCTTCTTTGCCCAGTAAGGCAGTTTGTGGGTCTTGATGTGCGGCCTGAGCTTCAGCCCGTGGCGGTCGGCGTGGGCCTGCGCCCGCGCGATGTTGGCTTCGGCGCGGTCGACATCGATCAGGATCGCCGGTGTATCGAGGTCGTCTATGCTCAGCATGGATTTTCACCCTGGGATTTGCCTGGACTTATGGCCTTGATCGGCCCGGATGTCATGAGGCCAGCACGCGGTTTACGTCGACACCGGATCGGTGTTCGGCTATTCGGTTTGGAGATCACCCAGGCCAACGGGAAGGAACCACAACCATGAAACGCTCCGCTATCAACGACATCATCCGCGACGCCGATGCCTTCATCCGTTCGTTCGGCTACATCATGCCGCCCTTCGCCTATTGGACCCCGGAACAGATGAAGGCGCGCCGGCAGGATTCGTCGGCCATCTTCTCCTCGCGGCTCGGCTGGGACATCACCGATTACGGCCAGGGCAAGTTCGACCAGCTCGGCCTCTTCCTGTTCACCGTTCGCAACGGTCGCTACGAGGACATGAAGAAGGGCATGGGCATGCTCTATGCCGAGAAGATCATGATCTCGCGCAAGGATCAGCTGTCGCCGATGCATCGCCATAACATCAAGGCCGAGGACATCATCAACCGCGGCGGCGGCAAGCTGGTGCTGGAGCTGTTCATGCACGATCGCGATGGCGGCATCGACCCGAAGGCGGAAGTATCGGTGCCGGTCGACGGGACCATCCACCGCCTGCCGGCGGGCGGGCTCTTGAAGCTCGATCCGGGCGAGAGCGTGACGCTTTTGCCGGGCGTCTGGCACGCCTTCTGGGCCGAGGGCAAGGACGTGCTGATCGGCGAGGTTTCGACCGTCAACGACGATCTCACCGACAATGTCTTCCGCGAGCCGATCGGCCGCTTCGCGGACATCGACGAGGACATCGCGCCGCTGCACCTCCTGGTGTCGGACTACGAGAAGTGGGTGGGGTAAGACGGCCTTTCGTTCCTAACGCTGATGCTTGTCTTCCTTTCGCTTGCCCAGCAGCAGCTTTCGCTCGAGATGGGCCCGCAGGTCGCCGTAATACGCGGTCAGGAACGGGCGGGCATCATGCGCCTGCGGCGTTGAACCGATCTTGCGTCCGATCGTCTCAGCCACCGCCCGCAGCGCGAAATAGTCGTCGCGGCGCAGCACTTCTTCCAGCTTGTGCAGTTCGGCGATGCCATAGGCATCGAGCTGCGCGTGGCTGAACTGAAAAGTCCTGGCGACCGGATCTTTTCGTGCCGACAGATCCTCCATCAGCGTGCGCTTAGGCGCCTCGACGACCCAGGTTCCCGCCAGGAGGTCGCCAATCCGCAACCGGTCGCGATTGAAAAGCGGGAACAAGGCGAACAGCAGCGCCCATACCAACCCAAAAACTGTCGTCAGCGTATCGGCGACGCCCATCCCACTGCGTCCGGCGATAATCGACAGCGGCAGAAAGACCTCGATCTCGCGCATCAGATTGCGGGCGATGACCTGATCCACCGACAGGCCGGCTCCGTTGCGTGACGCCACCCTGATGCCGATGATCCGCTTGCCGGGGGTCGACGCGCGCCGGCCCGCCTCGAAGGCGATGAAATAGACGTTGCGCAGAAAAAAGATCGCGATGATCCAGACGATGAAAAGCGGCTGCAATTTATCAGTGCCGAAACCGGTTACTCCAAAGATCGCAACAATCGTGACGGCGATTGCAGCCGTGGCGATAAACACGACATCGAGCAGGAAAGCGGCCGCCCGTGTGCCGGCGTCGGCCAGCTTTATCTGAAGGTCGACACCTTCAGGCGTGATCAGCGAGCGCATTGTCGCCAGCGCAGCGCGTCTAGCGGTCGCCATAGCGCACCACCTGGAAAAGGTAGAAATAGCCGATCCACAGTGCGAGCATGCCGCCGCCAACGGCATAGCGGGTGACATCGCTGGTGATCGTCTGCCTGCCGATGCCCTCGAGCAGTCCGGCAAACAGCAGCATGACCGAAACGCCGACCATCGCGGTCGCTGCGATGCGTCCGGCATGGGCGGCTGCCGTCATGCGGGTCAACTCGCCGGGAAAGGCGATGCTCGTGCCGATCCGGATGCCGGCAGCGCCGGCCAGTGCTATGGCGAACAATTCGGTGGTGCCGTGAATGGCCAGCCAGCCGCCAAGTTCCATGCCGAGCCCCTTTGCCCAGTAGACCTGGAACAGCGCACCCAGCATGCAGCCGTTGAACAGCATCAGCAGCACCGTCGGCACCGCGAAAGCAAATCCAAGCGCGAAGGCGAGGATTGCGACCTGGACGTTGTGGGTGAAAAGATAAGCGGCAAAGCCTGAGAGAAAGCCATTGTCGCCATCATAAAGCATGCTGCGCAGCATCTCGGCCGAAGCGTCGGGGCCACGGCCGGCGGCCAAGCCCGACGGGATGATCGCGTCGAACCAGCCCTTGTCGGACGCTACCAGCCAGGCGCCGGCGCCGATGCCGATAAACATCAGCGCCACCGACACCAGCGTCTCGCGCCACAAATCGCGGATGGCACCGGGCCAGTCGTGCAGGAAGAAATCGCCAACACGCTGCGGTAGTCCGCGGCGTGCCCCATAGAGATAAAAATATCCCCGCAGCGACAGGGATTCGAGATAGGCGATCAGTGCGCTGTCGAGGGATGTCGCTCTCGCCACCGAAAGCGAAGACAATGCCGACCGGTAGAGCAGCGGCAGCGACAGCAGCTCTTCTTCCGACAGCGTCCGCGGCGCGCGTTTCTCGACGCGGGCGAGTAGCGCCTCGAACGCCTTCCAGTCGGCCTCGCGCTCCCGACGGAAGCTGGCCAGCGACTGGCGTACGGCATCGCCGCGTCGAGCATCGCCGGGTACTGGCGCAGTCACAACAAATCCTCGCGCTTGAACTGCAGGTAGCGCTCGACCAGCGCCGGCCCCAGCCTTTGATGGTCGGCTTCGATCACATGCGCGCCGAGCAGCCGCAACCGGCCGATGACGACCTGCCTTTCGCGCAAAAGCCCGCCGGCGACGACGGCGCGGGCGACATCCTCGCCTGATGAAGGTGGCATGTCGGCCAAGCTCTCCAATTCGACATCCCTGATCATCATGAACAGCACCAGATGCCGTTCGGTGAGCCTGCCGACGGTGCGCAGCATCAATTCCGCGCTGATCGGATCGACGAAGTCGGTGAAGATGATCACCAGAGAGCGCCGGTCGAGCCGTGCCGCAAGCGTGGTCAGCGCCAGGGTGAAATTGGTCTCCTCGTTGGAATAGTCGATCTCAACCGCCCGCTTCTGGATCATTGCAAAGCTGGCCGAGCCGCGCACCGCGCCGCTGGCGACGCGCGGCCGCGCATCGAAGCTGAACAGGCTGACCATGTCGCCGCCCTTGAGCGCAATGAACGCCGACAGCAAGGCGGCAGCCACTGCCCGGTCCACCTTCGGCAGGCCGTCGACCGGCTCGCACATCAGGCGTCCGCTGTCGATGGCCAGCACGATGTTGTTGTTCTCCTCGATACGGAACTCGCGCGCCAGAAGCCTGCCGTGGCGGGCGCTGCGCTTCCAGTCGATCATCCGCCGGCCCATGCCGGGCTGATAATCCTTGAGCGCCTCGAATTCCCGGCCCTGGCCGGCCCGGCGCTGCGCATGCCCGTCGGGCAGGGCGTTGCGCTGCAGCAGCGTGATCGCCTGGTCGCGGGCGCTGCGGACGTCGGGCAACACCGCCACCTTGCTTTCCATCGGCAGGACGACCTGGTTCCAGACCAGCCCGAACGGCCCGCGCCAGCGCAGCCACAGACGATCGAAGCTGGCGATGCCGCGCCGCAGCGCCTGGAACCGCAGGTCGAGCGATCCGCCATCCCCGGTGGCAGCCAGGGGACCGCCGGTTCCGCCGATCGGCACCAGGCGCTCATCATGACCGACGCGCGCCTCCAGGGTTGGCGTCCGGCCTGAAAGACGGGCGGCGACATGGACGGTGAACTGGCCGCCGACGCCGACCTGCGGCGGCGCGTGGAGGCTGGCAGCCAGCGATTTCCGCCCGCGTCCGGCCGCGGTGTCCACCGCCAGGAAGGCGAGCACCAGGCAGATCCACAGTAATCCGAGATACCACAATGACGGCAGCGCCAGTGCGACCAGGAAGGCCGGCACCGCGCCCGCCGCTGCCGCCCACACCGCTCGGCCGCTGGGATAGATCAACGCGGCGCTTCCGTCTGGTCGACCAGGTCGGAGACGATCTGCTCGACCAGCCGGCCATCGATCTGCGCGGCCGGCGACAGGATGACGCGATGGCGCAGCGCCGGCACCGCCAGCGCCTTGACGTCGTCTGGGATCACATAGGCGCGGCCGTCGAGCGCTGCCCGCGCCCGCGCCGCCCTGGCCAGCATGGCGCCCGCGCGTGGACTGGCGCCAACCTCCAAATCGGCGGTGTCGCGTGTGGCGCGCACCAGCGCCGCGATGTAGCCGACGACGTCGTCGACGAGGGTGACGGAGCCGACGGTTTCGAGTGCCTTCTCCAGCGTCTTGCGATCCGTCTGGGCCTTGATGCCGTATTGCGCGATGTCGTGCGAGGCGGAGCCGCCACCGTGATGGATGATGATGGCCCGTTCCTCCTCGGGACCGGGATAGCTGACCCGATGCTTGAACAGGAAGCGGTCGAGCTGTGCTTCGGGCAGGGGATAGACACCCTGATGCTCGATCGGGTTCTGGGTCGCGACCACCATGAAGTTGCGGCCCAGCGAATGCGTGGTGCCGTCGAAAGTGACCGCATGCTCCTGCATCGCCTCCAGAAGTGCTGCCTGTGTCTTGGGTGGCGTGCGGTTGATCTCGTCGGCAAGCAAAAGTTCGCAGAAGATCGGACCGCGCGTCAGCGTGAACTGTCCAGTCTGGAAATTGTAGATGTTCGATCCGACGATATCGCCAGGCATCAGGTCCGGCGTGAACTGGATGCGCCCGTAGGCGACACCCAGAGCCTGCGCGAAGCAGCGCGCGGTCATTGTCTTGGCCGTGCCCGGAGGGCCTTCCAGCAGGATATGCCCGCCGGCGAACAGGGCGGTCAGCATCAGGTCGACCGTATCGTGCTGTCCGGTGATCGCCTTGGCCACTTCTTCCCTGATCCGTGTCGCCAGGGCCTTCACTTCATCGACGTTCACCGAGCCTCCTTGCCGTCCAATCGTGCAGCCGCTCGGCTGCCTCGTGCATTTGCGTCAGGTTTTTCGCCTCGCCGGCGGCTTGCGCCCGCGCGGTGAATCCGCTGATTTCGTCCTTATCGCGAGAATCGAGCCAGCGGTCGAGCGCTTCGCCTTGCAGGCCCTGCGGCGCTCCCAGCAGTGCGCCGGCGCGCACCCGCATCAAGGCGGCATAACGGCCTCCCAGTTCATCGAGCCGCCCGGCGCGCCGCAACAGCATCGCCGTCGTATCCACCAGCGCACGCTTGCCGAAGGCAATGGCGCGCTGGTCGGCGCGCGGCGGGCCGAAACGGCCTAGGCCGCGCAGGAAAGCCAGCGCCGCCGCGGCCAGGATCGTCAGCGTCAGCGCCAGGAACGGCGGTTCGACCAGGAGCTTGGCAAGGTCGTATTTTCGCCCCGCGCCGTGCAGCGTGAGATCGAACATGACCTGGCCCTTTTCGGGCTGCAGCAATGCAATCAGGTCGAGCGCGGCTGCCGCCTTGGCGGAATCCGCAAGCGCGGCGTTGTTGATCAGGTCGGGGTCGGTCAGGATATAAAAAGGCTTGTCGACCAGTTCGGTGAGCACAGCCTTGTCGTTGCCGGCTGCTATGATTGGATGCTCGTCCGCCACCCACTGCAATTCGTCGGGGGCGGCAACGGACCGGCCTTCGACGTCGAGTTGCCGCACCGTGCTTTGGCCGTCGCCGATCCTTGTCTTGGCGATCCGGCCGAGCCATTGGTTCACCACGGTTTCTGGCAATCGCCCGAATTTCATCTTCCAACCTTCGTGCTCCTGCAGCGGCAGGGTTTGCCATTTGGGCAGCACGAAGAGGGTATTCAGGTCCTGCCGAAGTTCGAGGATGCGGTCGAGCGCGGCGGGATCGCTCTCGGGCGAAATGGTGACGATCAGCAGCATGTCGGTGCCGAGATCGTCCTCGGTTCGTGCCATGGCTGGAGGCTCGCCGGTGAGCCGCAACCATTCAGCCAGGCCGGCATAGCCAACGCCGCTTTTCGACAGCGGCGTGGCGCCGCCATTGCCGGGTTGCCGGAAGTCGGGCGCATAGGTGGACAGCAGGAAGAAACCCGCTGCCGCAAGCAGGCTGGCGAAAATGCCCCAAAACAGCGTTCTTCGATTGAACGGTTCCTGCGCCGCTGGTTCGACCGTCGCAGCGCTCATATCCAGGCATCCCGGAAGACGAACCGCTCATAGGCGCCGCGTGCTTGCCGCCAGCCTTCGGCGCCGACCGGCCTGCGCGCGAACAATGCGGCTTCGACGATGCGTGCGATCTCGGTAAACGCCGCGCGGGCCTTGGCGGGAACCGAAGCAGCCGCGGCGATGTCGCGCGCCGTGAGCGACGGGCGCAAAAAATCCGGCAGCCGGCCGGCAATATCGGCGACGCTGCGCCGAAGCAGGAGATGAACCGCTTCGTCATAGTCGCCTCGCGCGGCCAGCGAGTCGGCTTCCGACAGCAGGATCTGCGCGGCGCCGGCGTCGGGACGCCATGCTTCCTCCGCCTCGGTTTCGCGCCGCGCGCGCTGCCATGGCAGGCGCCAGGCGATACCTTTCATCTCGAGAAAGACCAGGAGCAGGATGATCGCGGCACCTGATATCACCGCCCCCCAGAACAGATAGATCATGTAAGGACCGAGCGACGACAACAGGTCCAGCAGCGGCTTCAGCCAGTCAGGCGGCTGGGGCGGCACATAGGCCGGCAGCTCGAACTGGATCGACTTGTCCGAGATCAACTGCTGATGCGCTTTTGCCAGCCATTCGGCTTCCGCTGTGCCTGGCTGTGCCACTGCCAACCGTCCCCTGCAACCTGTGGTTCCCAGTCGACACTGGCAATGCACAATGGCAATTGCAAGTGGGCTAGACGTCGATCTCCAATGTTGGCACATTTGATGCGGGGATCACCAGCCGATATGCGGCGATTGAGCGAGGGGACGCATCATGGTTTCAACGACACTGGAACGACCGGACAAGTTTCGCATCGGCAGGGTTTTCAACGACAGCTTTGCTGTCATCAGCCGCAATATCGTGCTTTGCCTCGGGCTGGCAGTGCTGTTTTCAGGCTTGCCAACGTTGCTCTACCAGCTTTGGCTCTGGAAATGGGCAAGCGGCACCGAGACAGGCACTCCGGAGTTCTCGGCCCAACGCGTTATCGTTACAATCCTTGTCGTGCTGGCTTCCATGGTGTTGGCAGCGATCTTGCAGGCGACGCTGGTGCGCGCGGCCATCGAGGATCTGAATGGCAAGCGGCCATCAATGGGCGACAGCCTCAAGATGGCAATCTCCCTCCTGCTGCCGGTGATAGGCATCGCAGTACTGGTCTCTCTTGGTGCGGGATTGGGCTTCATGCTGCTCATCGTCCCCGGCATCATCCTATGGCTCCGCTGGTCGGTCGCCGTGCCGGTTCTGGTTCAGGAACGGCGGGGGGTGTTCGGCAGCATGAAGCGCAGCCGCGAGCTGACCAAAGGGAGCCGCTGGGCGCTGTTCGGATTCTGGATTATCCTGATCATAGCGGTGATCGTCATCCAGCTGGTCTTGAGCCAAGTCGTCATGGTCTTTGGCGTGACAACGGCTCTCATCCTGGATGCCCTGGTGACATCCGTCGTATCCGTGGTGACCTCGGTTGCGCCGGCGGTCAGCTATGTCGAGTTGCGGCAGGTCAAGGAAGGCACCAGCGTCGACGAACTGGCGGAGATCTTCTCATAGCGGCAAGGCCGCCTTCACCGCATCAGGATCGGCCTTGACTGGACAGGTTTACGTCATGGTTCAACGACATTGGAACGACCGGACAAGTTTCGCATCGGCAGGGTTTTCAGCAATAGTTTTGCGGTCATCGGCCGCAATCCGGGTCTGTTGGTCGGACTGGCGGCTCTTTTTTCCGCCCTTCCGGCACTGGTGCTCAACCTTTGGAATTACAGAAATCTTGCCAACCTTGATTTTGCCGATCCCGAAAGCCTGGCGGTTGCCGATCCATCGGCGGTTCTAGGCAACTCGCTAATATCGATGGCTTTTGGCTTGATCTATTTTGTGCTGGCTTTGTTGTTTCAGTCGTCACTGGTAAGGGCGACGATAGAAGACTTGAACGGCAAGCGCCCGGCAATCGGTGACTGCATCCAGATCGCCTTGCGTTGCATGTTCCCGACGCTCGGGATGGGCCTGGTTGTCTTCCTCACCATGATCCTCGCGTTAGTGGTGACGATGTTCGTGGCTGGCATGCTTATCACCGTTTTTGGAAACATCATTGTGTTCATCGCGTTCATCGCGTTGGTGGTTCCAGGCATCATGTTGTTCCTCGGTATATTGGTTTCCGTGCCCGTGCTGATCCAGGAGCGGCTTGGCGTGTTTGGTTCGATGTCGCGCAGCCGTGCTCTGACGAAGGGCAGCCGCTGGTCATTATTCGGTCTTTTGCTGGTTCTGTTCTTGGCGGCGATTGCCATCCAAATGGCGTTTGCATTGTTGTTTGGATTTACTTTCGCCATTACCGGCAGCCTTTCGACCGTTGGCCTTGTTGTCGGCGCAATCGGAAGCGCGCTTGTTTCGACAGTCGTGTCTACTTTGATGTCGGTTGCCATCGCGGTCAGCTACGTCGAACTGCGGCAAGTCAAGGAAGGCACCAGCGTCGACGAACTGGCGGAGATCTTCTCCTGACGCCGCCTACCACATCATGAAGGATGCGACATCTGCGTCGGAGACCTTGCCTGCGGTCACGTCGGTGATCGCCTGGTCGATTATTGCTGCGCCCTCGGCAACCTCGTCCTCGGTCAGCGTCAGCGGCGGCATGAATTCGAGCACATTGGCTTTCAGCCCAACATAGGTGAAGGCAGCACCCAGTTCGTAGCCGCGATAGATGATCTTGGCCGTCGTCGTTGCCGCGACCGGCTCGCGTGTCTTGCGGTCCGTGACCAGGTCGACGCCGACGGCTAGGCCACGCCCGCGCACGTCGCCGATGATCTCATGTTTTGCGCAGAGCGCCCGCAGTGCGTCTGAAAACAGCGTGCCGACGCGCGCCGAGCGTGCGACCAGACCTTCGCTGTCGATCGTTTTCAACACGGCGTTGCCGGCAGCCGTCGCAACCGGGTTGCCGGCGGTCGTCTGCAGAGCGAAGGCCGGCGCGTGGTCCATGATCTCCTTTGGGCCGACAACGGCCGAAAGCGGCAGGCCGCCGCCGATACCTTTACCGAAGACGACGAGATCCGGCGTCAATCCTTCGTGCTGGAAACAGTGCATCATGCCGCTGCGGGCCAGCCCGACCTTGACCTCGTCGACGACAATCTTGATGCCATGCCTGCGGCAACGTTCCTGCAACGCCTTGAGGAAGCCGGGCGGCGGCACGATCAGCCCGCCATTCGACATCAGCGGCTCGATAAACACTGCCGCGACCTGATGCGGCGGACAGGTGGTCTCGAACTGGTAGTCGAGCAGCGCAAGAACCGCCTCGGCACTAAACTGCGGCCGGAACGGATCGGGGTAGGGGAGCAGCAGCAGGCCCGGCCTTGGCAGCGTGTGGGTCATGGCGGTATGGCCGCTGATGCCCATCGAGCCGGAGAGATTGCCGTGATAGGAGCCGATGAAGGAGATGAAGCGCGAGCGGCCTGTGGCGGCCTGCAGCACACGCACCGCGCAGTCATTGGCGTCCGATCCGGAATGGCCGAACCAGACACGCCGCTCACCGTCGCCCGGCGTGATCGCCAGCAGCCGCTCGGCCAGCGAAACCGCTGGTTCGTTGGGGTAGAGCAAGAGGCTGGCGCCGGCCATGTCGCGGATCGCCGCCTCGACCGCCGCGACGATGGCCGGATGGCCGTAACCGAGGATTGCCGGACCGGCTGAGCCGGACAGGTCGAGCAGCGAGCGGCCGCCTTCCTCGATCAGCCGGTTGCCCCGGCCGCCGACGACGCTCAGCGGCGAGAAACGCAGCTTGCCAATCTGGGCGATGGTTATTGCATCGCGCTCGCGCAGATTGCTCATGACGCCTTCTCCTTCTGTTGCGCGGGCAAGACGGCGGCCAGGCGGTTCGCCCATGCCTCGATGCCGGAGCGGCTCGACAACAGATCCTGCCGGATCTCGATGAGGACGGCGGCAATGCCGCGGTCGTCGCCGTGGATGGGCACGGCGTAGTCGGCGTCGCGGCTGATCACGTAAGGCACGTTCGCCGCGACATTGAGCGCTTCGTCGTGGCGCAGGCCGGCAAGGATCGTTTCACCGAAATCGCCGGCGCGATCGTAAAGCACGCCGGCATGCCAGGGCCTGGGAACCCCGAGGAAGACCGGCGTAAAACTGTGGATCGTCGCGATCCGTGTCGGCCTGCCGTCCTTCGCCCGGCGGTCGAGATAGGCGGCCACCCGGTCATGGAAAGGCGCGAACATGATTTCGGCGCGCCGTGCCCGCTCGGACGGATCGAGGCCGATATTGCCGGGAATACCGGTGTCTTCGGACAGGTCAGGAATGCTGCCGCTCGTGCCCAGCGGCCGGTTGAGGTCGATCAGCAGCCGCGAATAGCCGCCGAGGAAGGCAGGTGCATCGAGCAGCACCGACAGACGGCGCGTCACTTCGGCGGCGCCGATATCCCAGGCGATGTGGCGTTGCAGATGGCTGATATCGAGCCCCAGCTGTCCGTACTCCGCCGGAATGTGGTTGGACGCATGCTCGCACAACAGCACGATGTCAGAGCGTCCATTTTCGTTGAGCACGTCGACGGCAGCCGGCCACTCATTCGCAAGCTTCGCAGCCATCAATAAAGCGTCCGGTAGAGGTCGCAAACAGCCACCGGATCGAGGCCGGCAAGGCGCTCGGTCTCGTGTCGCTTGAGCCCGACGAACGTCTCGACGAAGACCGGCGCGAACCACCCGGTGACGGTGCTGTCGGCGGTGAGCGCGTCGAGCGCCGCCGGCAGGGTTTCCGGCAGGCGCACCAGACCAAGCTTCTTGCGCTCCGCCTGGCTCATCAGCGTCGGGTCGCCGGTGACCAGCGGCGGTGTCGGCAGCTTTGCCTTCAGCCCTTCCAGCCCGGCCCGAATGATCGTCGCCAGGGACAGATAAGGATTGCCGGTGGCGTCGGCGGCCCGATATTCGATGTTGTATTGCGGCGCCGGATCGCGCCCACCGATCGTCACCGTCGGGCAGATGCGCAGGCTAGCCTCGCGGTCGCGATCGGCAAGCCAGGTGTAGGACGAACTCCAGCTATGCGGCTTCAGCCGGTAATAGGACGACACGCTCGCCGCCGTCATGGCGGTGATCCCAGGCAGATGGCGCAGCACGCCGGCGCAGAAGGCGCCGGCCTGGCTGGAAAGACCGCCCGGTCGCGCCGAATCGTAAGTCACCGGCTTGCCGGCCTCGTCGACAAAGCTGAAATGGATGTGGACGCCGTTGCCGACAGCATCGGGCGCGGGTTTGGGTGTGAAGCTGGCGCGCCATCCGGCATTGCGCGCGACTTCGCGGGTGATCTCGCGGATAGCGACGGCTCGGTCGGCTGCGGCAAGCGCATTGGTTGGCTCGTGCGTCACCTCGAACTGCTCGTTGCCGAACTCAGCGATGACGACTTCGGGCGCGACGCCCGCTTCCTCCAGCGCCGCCATCAGATTTGGCGCAAAGGGATCGGCGCGGCGCAATGCGGCGAACGACAGTGAATGACCCGGCACGAAGCCGGCATCGGCGATGTGGAATTCATGTTCGAAGGCGGCGATGACGGAAAGCCCGGTTGCCGCCTTCAACTCCGCCAGCGCATCGCTGAGCATGGTTCGCGTGCAGCCGACCCAGGGGCTGCCGTCGAGTTCGACAATGTTTCCCGCGACCATGTCGAACGGCGTCACCGACCCGGTTAGCGCCGTGCGAAAACGTGCGTTGAGGTCAGGCACCAGTCGCACATCGCCGGACGAACCCCAGGGATTGGGATCGACGATGGAATTGAACGGGGTCAGCGACAAATTGGCCTGCAGCCAGCCGACGCCGGTGGCAGCGATGTTCTGCAGCCTGCTTTCGACGACGGAGCGGCCGCGCGTGATCGCTGAGAGATCGGTGGTGACGACGGCAACGAGCGGTTCGACGGTCGATGTCATGCGGCTTTTCCCAAGGCTTCGAAGCGGGCGGCGACGGTAGCGGTGTCGGTGACCCAGCAATAGCCGCCGAAGGCTTTCAGCGCACCGTCGTGGCGCTCTTGCGTGGCGGCGGCACAAGCATCCGACACGCAGGTGACGAGATAGCCGCGATCGGCGGCGTCGCGCACCGCCATGTCGACGCACTGGTCGGTCATGATGCCGGCAACGATGAGGTAACGCACGCCGAGGTTTTTCAAGACATAATCGATGTTGGTCGAGTTGAATACGCCCGGCGAGGTCTTCGGCAGCATGATCTCGTCGCCGACCGGCGCCAGCGACGGCACCGGCAGGCCTGCCGGCCAGCTGGGCGCGATATGGATCGGCGTCAGCTTGTGGTCGAGCGAGCGATCGCGGCCGTCTTCCGTCAGGCTCTGTATGATGGTGTGGATCACCTCGACGCCATTGGCACGGGCAGCCGCCAGCAGCCGTTGCTGGTTGGGGATCGTCTGCGACGCCGTCTGCCGGTAGAAATAGTGGTCGGGGCCACGCTCCGGATGCGCCGGATCGGCGCCGGGCTCCAGCCAGACACGTTGCATGTCGACCAGCAGCAGCGCGGTTTCGCCGGCCCGGAACGGCTCGTTTCGTTTTGGCAATGCCTGCGTCATGCTTTCTGGTCCTGCCTCACTGATTTGGGTGATCTGGGTTGGGCTGATTTGGGCCCGGGCATCCTGCGCGCCGCGTTTTCTTCGGGGCCGGCACTGTCGAGGGTCACGGCATTGGCATGCCGCACCTCCTCCAATTTTTCGATGCGTTCGCGGGCGCCATCGCTCAGCGTGGCGACGATCTGCGCGACCAGCGCCTCCATCTGCGCCATCGCCGGCGCCAGCGTGTCATAGGGGGAGGCGACTTCCAGCGGGCTGACGATGGTGACTTCGGCGAGATCGGCGATCGGCGACAGCCATTGGTCGGTGAACAGCACGATGCGCACGTCGCGCGCCGCCGCCTGCCTGGTGTAGTCGATGACGTCGAACTGGTAGCGGCGATAATCGAAAACGACGAGCACGTCGCGTCGGCCAAGATCGGCCAGCGTGTCGAAGGCCTGTGCCGACAGCGCGCCGAGGTCGCGCACACCCGGCCTGAATTGCAGCATGTAGCCGGCGAGCATGCCGGCGATGTGGCGGCTGAAACGGCCGCCAAGCATGACCACCTCGCCCTTGGTCTCCATCAGCAAACGAGCGGCGCGCTCATAGCTCTGCAGCGGGGTCAGGCTGACGGATTTCTCGAGCGCGGCACCGACGGAGCCGAGATAGGCGAGGATGGCGCTGTCTTCCGCGCCTGTCGGCCGCTTGGCCTCCATCATCAGCAGCGGCGAATGCAGTCTGGCCTCGACTTCGGCCAGAAGCTTGGCCTGGAAGTCCGGAAAGCCGTCATAGCCGAGCTTCACCACCAGCCTGACCACGGTTGGGTCACTGACGCCGGCGCGCCGGGCGAGTGACGAAGCGGTCCCGAGACCAGAGGTCGGATAGTCGGTCAGAAGCAGCCGGACGATCTTTTCCTCCGACGGCGTCAGCGCAAGATCCCCGCGCATCAGAACATCGCGTATCGCCATAGGCCTCCCCAAAATCCGCGCTGGGCTTGCTCTGCCTCGTTGTGTCGAGTTTATTACAGAGATTTTAATTTCGGTCAATAATGAAGAGATGTTGACATAGCGGGACGACTGGTCTTAGCTTTGTCACAAAGCAGCCAAGAGACTGTGGGGAACAGCCCATGCGGACTGGAAGCGACGTCATTGTCGTCGGCGCGGGTATCGTTGGATCGAGCGCGACCTATTACCTGGCTGCGTCCGGCGTGACGGTGACGCTTGTCGAGCAGACGCATCCCGCCGGCGGACCGTCCGGCAAGTCCTCGGCCCTGCTGCACGCCTTCTATCTCTTGCCGGAACTGTCACAGCTTGCCATTCGTGGCCGCGAGATCCTCGTATCATTGCCGGAGATATCGGGCGAGGGCCCTTTCGTTACCGAAATCGGCATGATGTGGGTCTGCGGCAACGACAATGAAGCGAGCTGGAAGGCCGCCGCCGAAAGGATTCGCGGCGAGGGCGCATTGATCGAGACGCTGTCGCCGCAAGCCTTCGCCAACGCCGCACCGGGCTTTGCACTGGCCAATGTCGCGCTGGCGCTATGGGAGCCCGAATACGGCTATGCCGACGCCTTCGGCGCAACCAATGCAATTGCCCGTGCCGCCAAGGCACGCGGTGCCAGGATCATGCAGAACACCCTCGTCGAACGGCTTGTGAAAGAGGGCGACCGCATCAGCGGCGTCGCGCTCGCCGATGGAACGGTGCTGAAGGCCGACGCCGTGGTGCTCGCCGCCGGGCCGTGGACACGCCGCCTGCTGGCGACGGTCGGCCTCGACCTGCCGCTGCATGTCGAGCGTCATCCGATGGCCGTGCTCGACGCAGCCGGAAAGGCGCGCCAGGTCATGCCTTTTGCCTGGTGCGACGACATCTCCTGCAATTATGCGCGGCCCGACGGTGACGGTGTCATCCTTGCCGGCAGCTGGGCCGGCGGCGGCACAGGCGTGCGCCACGAACAGGCCGGTCGTCCGCGTTTCGTCGACAATCCCGACGACTACATGGAAGGCGTCGAGGAATCAGAATCGGTCGAGATCCTCGAGACCTTCGCGGCGCGGGTGCCGGCGATGGCCGAGCTGGGCATCCGTCCCGGCTATGCCGGGCTATACGACATGAGCCCCGACGACCTGCCGGTGATCGGAGCCATGCCCGGCGTCGATGGTCTGTTCGTCTCTGCCGGCTCCTCCGGCCATGGTTTCAAGACTGGTCCGGCGGTCGGCGAAGCGGTGGCCAGGCTGGTCACCGAAGGCGCCCAGCCGATGCTGGCGCCGTTTTCGCCCAGCCGCTTCAAGGTCGCCTGATGGCATCGGCGGCGAGGGGCGAGACAAGCGCGTGGTCGTTCATGCCGGCCGCGTTCCGCAACGCCAGCGCCGATGCGCTCTGCATGGTGACGGTGCTGCTGCTGGCAGCGTTTATTGTCTTCTTCTTCGGTGGCGCCGCCATGCAGCGCGTCGTCACCTATGCCGCGATCATGCTGACGGCGGTGCTCGGCCTGCAGATCTTTTCCGGCAACAGCGGCATCGTCTCCTTCGGCCACGCCGCCTTTGTCGGCCTCGGCGCCTATGCCACCGGCATCCTGACCATGCCGGCGGCGCTGCAGCGCACTGCGTTGCGCGACCTGCCGCAGTTCCTCGCTGGTTATGAACTCTCTTTCTTCGCGGCGCTGGCCGTCGTGCTGATCCTTGCGGTCGTCATCGGCCTGCTGACCGGCACGCCGCTGCTCAGGTTGTCCGGATCGAGCGCATCTATCGCCACGCTCGCCATGTTGATCATCGTCTACACGCTGCTGGTTGCCGGGCGCGAGATCACCCGCGGCAGCCAGCCCTTTTACGGCGTGCCGCGCGAGGTCGGTCTGTGGACCGCCATCGGCGTCGCTTCGGTGGCACTGGTGATGGCGAGGCTCTTTCGGGAAACCGCCTTCGGCCTTGCCACCCGCGCCGCCGCCAATGACGAGCGTGGTGCGGCTGCCGTCGGCGTCGACCAGCGCACCTCGCGGCTGGCCGCCTGGGTGGTGGGCGCGGTCGCCGCCATGGCCGCCGGCGCCATGATGGCGCAGTTCCTCGGCGCGTTCTCGCCGCGCGATTTCTATTTCGACCTCGGCTTCACCTTGTTGGCCATGCTCATCGTCGGCGGCATGAACTCCTCGCTCGGCGCCTTTGCCGGCGTCGTCGTCACCATCGTGGTGATCGAGGTGGTGCGTCGTTTCGAAGGCGGCGGCGAGGTGTTCGGCCTGCATCTGCCGGTGCTGTTCGGCCTGACCCAGGGTGTGCTTGCCATTGCCATGATCCTGGTCATCTGGCGGCGGCCAACCGGCCTGTTCGGCGAGCGCGAGCTGAACCTTTTGCGCCGGCCCGGCCGCAAGGCCGCCACGCTTCCTGCTGCGCCGCTGCTTCATGCCGAGCGCGACCGGCTGGCCGCCGACCATCTGTCGCGGCGCTATGCCGGTGTCATCGCCGTCGACGACGTCACGCTCGCCTTCGACACCGACAGCATCACCGGCATCATCGGCCCGAACGGCGCCGGCAAGACCACACTGCTCAACATGCTGGCCGGCGACGTCGAGCCGAGCGCCGGCATGGTGTCTATCGGCGGTTTGGTGAGGCAGGCCTCGGCCTTTCGCTTCGCCCGCTCCGGCGTTGCCCGCACTTTCCAGAACATCCGCGTCTTCGCGCAAATGACCGTGCTGGAAAATGTCGTGGTCGCCGCCCGCTCGGTCGAGCCCGATCTTGCCAATGCCGAGGCGGCGGCGATGCGCGAGCTTTCGCGCATGGGGCTGGAGAAATTTGCCGATCAACCCGCCGCCAGGCTCGCCTACGGCCAGCGCCGCCGGCTGGAGGTGGCGCGTGCGCTGGCGCTGAAGCCGCGCTTCCTGCTGCTCGACGAGCCCGCCGCCGGCATGAACGCGGTCGAGACCGCCGAGCTGGTTTCCATCCTCTCGGCCGTCCGCGCCGCGCGCCGCATCGGCGTCGTCCTGATCGAGCACGATATGCGGCTGGTGATGAACCTGTGCGAACGCATCGTCGTCATCGACCATGGCCGCGTCATCGCCGACGGCACGCCGGCCGAGGTGCAGAACAACCCTGCCGTCGTCGCCGCCTATCTCGGCAGCCGCACCGCCCGCGCCAAGACAGGACAAGAGACGCCCGCCAGCGAAACGCCCGCAAGTGAAACCGCATGAACCGTGTAGCCAACGACAATAAATCCAGAAGGAGAACCGACATGCCAAAGCTCTATCGCCTCCGCCGCGCCGCCCTCTATGCGGCGGTGTTCGGCATGACCCTCGCCCTCGTTTCCAAGGCTTCAGCCGAGGAGATCATCATTGGCGCCGCGACGGCGCAGACCGGTGGTCTTGCTCCCTACGACCAGCCGGCACTCGCCGGCCTGCGCATGGCGCTCGACGAACTCAACGCCAAGGGTGGGCTTGGCGGCAAATACACCGCCAGGCTGATCATCAAGGACACCCGATCCGATACGGCGCAGACCGCCACCGTCGCCCAGGAATTGATCGACGCCGGCGCCAAGATCATGATCACGCCTTGCGACGCCGATCCCTCGATCTCGGCCGGCCAGCTCACCCAGCCGCTCGGTATTCCGACATTGACGCTTTGCGGCTCCGCCCCGGTGCTCACCGCCGCGGTCGGCGACGTCATGTTCGGCACCTATCCAGCCGACAATGTGCAGGCGACCGCGGTCGCCAACTTCGCCATCGCCGAAGGCAAGAAGAAGGTCTATCTCCTGACCTCGCCGGACTCCACCTACACCGCCAACCTGCCCGAGTATTTCGGCAAGGTGTTTGAGAAGAAAGGCGGCGCCGTCGTTGGCCGCGGTACTTTCACCATGGGCCAGCCGGACTTTTCCGCCGAGATCACCAACATCAAGAGCCTTGCCGACCAGCCGGACCTGATCATGACCGCCGCCTATGAGCCTGATTTTCCGGCCTTCATCCAGCAATTGCGCGGTGCCGGCGTCACCGTTCCGGTCTATGGCGCCGACGCCATCGGCACGCCGACCGTCAAGGGTTTGGGCAAGCTGGTCGACGGCGTCGTCTATACGGCAGCCGGCTATGCCGAGCCGGGCAGCAAGCTGGAGGCTTTCAACACCGCCTTCGCCAAATATGCCGGCCACGCGCCGGAATCGACCTATGAGGTGAACGGCTACGAGATCGGGCTGATCCTCGACCAGGCGGTCAAGACGGCCGGCTCGGATGATCCGAAGGCGATCCGCGACGCCATTGCCGGCCTCAAGGACTTTGATGGCATCACCGGCAAGATCACCTATGCCGGCACCGACCGCATGCCGCTGCGGCCGGTGGCGCTGATGCGTTATGAAGGCGGCGAGGGCAAGCATATCCAGACCATGATTCCCGACGCCGCCGACGTTCCGGCGCCGTGACATCATGCTGAGCGTCGAAGCCCTGAGGATCCGCTACGGCGAGGTCGAGGCGGTGCGCCGCGTCGATCTCGCCGTCGACAGCGGCGAGATCATCGCGCTGGTCGGCGCCAATGGCGCCGGCAAGAGCTCGACGCTTGGCGCCATTGCCGGGCTGGTCCCGGCCGTCTCCGGGAAAGTGGTCTTCGACGGCGTCGATATCACCGGCCTGGCGCCTGAGGCGATCGCCCGCAAGGGGGTGTCGCTGGTGCCGGAAGGCCGGCGCATTTTCGCCGGCCTGACCGTGGCCGACAATCTGCGTCTCGGCGGTGCGATGCACCTGCCGGCGGTGGAGGTGAGGGTGCGCGAAGAGGAGATGCTGGAGCTGTTTCCGGTCCTGCGGCGCTACCACCGCGTCAAGGGCGGCAATCTCTCCGGCGGCGAGCAGCAGATGCTGGCGATCGCTCGCGCATTGATGGGCAAGCCGCGCATGGTGCTGCTCGACGAACCGTCGCTCGGTCTTGCCCCGCAATTGATCGACACGGTCTTCGACCTGATCGCCGAACTGCGCCGCAGCGGGCTGACCATCCTTCTCGTCGAGCAGAACGTGGCGCTGGCGCTGGAGGTCGCCGACCGCGCCATCGTGCTTGCCAATGGCGAGGTGGTGCTATCGGGCACCGCCAAGGAACTCGCCACCTCGGACCTCGTCCGCCAAGCCTATCTCGGAGCCTGAGCCATGATCGCGCAGCAGATCATCAATGCGGTGAGCCTCGGCGGCGTCTATGCGCTGCTGGCACTTGGTTTGGCGATCGTCTTTTCCATCGTCGGCCTGATCAACTTCGCCCATGGCGAGCTGATGACATTGTCGGGCTATGCCTTGCTTGCCGCGCTGGTTTTCGGTCTGCCGTTTCCAGCGGCGGTGCTCGTCGCCGTCTCCTGCGGCGCGCTCGCAGCGGTTGCCATGGAGCGTGTTGCCTTTCGCCCGATGCGCGGCGCCAGCGTCACCAGCCTGCTTCTGACCAGCTTCGCCGTTTCGAGCCTGCTGAAGGTCGTCTTCCAGAACGGCATCTCGGCTCGGCCGCAGCCGGTCGCCATGCCCGGCTGGATGACCGGCGCCTTCTCGTTCGGCGACTTCACCATCGGCGTCGGCCCGAGCATCTCCATCGTTGTCTCGGCCCTGGCCTTGATTGCGCTGGAACTCTTCCTGCGCCGCACGGTGACTGGCACCGCCATGCGCGCCGCGGCCGAGGATTTCAACGTCGTCCGCCTGATGGGCATCCCGGCCAGCCGCATCATCGCCACCGCCTTTTTGCTTTCCGGCCTGCTCGCCGGACTGGCGGCGATGCTGTGGGTGGCGCAGCGCGCCTCCGTCGACCCGCTGATGGGCTTTACCCCAGTGCTGAAGGCGTTCATCGCCGCCGTCGTCGGCGGGCTGGGCAGCCTGCCCGGTGCGGTCGCTGGCGGCTTCCTGCTCGGCATCATCGAAGTGTTGCTGCAGGCGACGCTGCCGGCGGCGGTCGCACCCTACCGCGACGCCATCGTGCTGTCGGGCGTCATCGCCGTGCTGCTGGTGCGGCCGCAAGGCCTGATCCCGGCGGTTCGCGTGCAGCGGAGCTAGAGCATGATCCCGAAAAGTGGGAACCGGTTTTCGGAAAAGATCATGCAACAATAAGAAGGTACTATGTACACGAAACCCGAATTCGCACCGCTGTCGCTGGACGAGGTGTTTGGCCTGTTCGAGGCGGCGGCCTTCGCCACGGTGGTGACATCGGGACCACAGGGGATCGTCGCATCGCATCTGCCCTTCGTGCTCGACCGCGAGCGGGGAGCGAACGGCACGCTGGTGTCGCATCTGGCCCGGCAGAACCCGCACAGCGCGCTGATCGCCGAGGGCAGGGAGACGATGGCAATCTTCCACGGACCGCATGGCTATATCTCGCCCTCCTGGTATCCGCGCAACCCGGTGCGCGACAGCGCGCCGACCTGGAATTTCGCCGTCGTCCATTGCCATGGCCGGCCGTTTCAGCTCGACGATCACGCCACCGCCCGGCATCTGCAGCGGCTTGTCGACGTGCTGGAAAAGGACCGCGACGATCGCTGGCGCATGCGCGAACTCGGGCCGGGCGGCATGCAGCGGCGCATCCCGCATATTCTGGGTTTCGACCTGCCGATCGAACGGCTCGAGGCCAAGTTCAAGATGGGCCAGGACGAACGGCTCTACGATACCAATGCCGCGATTGGCAGGCTTGAGGAAAGCGATCCGGCGCTGGCGACGATGATGAAGATGCACAACGCGCATCGCAAGGACTGACCGTTGCAGCAATGCGGGCAAGGACAAAATGATCCCCAATCTCAACATCGTCCCCTTCGTCAGCGTCGACCACATGATGAAGCTGGTGCTGAGGATCGGCGTCGAGGGTTTCCTCACCGAGCTCGCCTTCTATATCGAGGACGATTTCCGCCGCTGGGAGGCCTTCGACAAGTCGCCGCGCCTCGCCTCGCACAGCGCCGAGGGCGTCATCGAGCTGATGCCGACCAGCGACGGCGAGGTCTATGGCTTCAAATATGTCAATGGCCATCCGAAGAACATGCGCGAAGGCCGCCAGACGGTGACCGCCTTCGGCATGCTCGCCGATGTCCACAACGGCTACCCGGTGCTTTTGTCGGAAATGACGATCCTGACCGCGCTGCGCACCGCGGCGATGTCGGCGCTGGCGGCCAAACATCTGGCGCCGGCCGGTGCGAACTGCATGGCGCTGATCGGCAACGGCGCCCAGGCCGAATTCCAGGCGCTGGCCTTCAAGGCCTTGCTCGGTGTGCGCGAATTGCGCTTCTACGACATCGACCGCACGGCGACGGAAAAATGCATCCGCAATCTCGCCGGGCTGGGCTTCGACATGGTCGCCTGCCGCTCTACCGAAGAGGCCGTCGAGGGAGCCGGGATCATCACCACCGTCACCGCCGACAAGCAGTATGCCACCATCCTCACCGACAACATGGTCGGCTCGGGCGTCCACATCAACGCCGTCGGCGGCGATTGCCCTGGCAAAACCGAACTGCATCGCGACATCCTGCTGCACTCCGATATCTTCGTCGAATATCCGCCGCAGACCCGCATCGAGGGCGAGGTCCAGCAGCTTGCACCCGATCATCCGGTGACCGAGCTGTGGCGGGTCATTGCCGGCGTGGCTGAAGGCCGTCGCGATGCCAGCCAGATCACGCTGTTCGATTCCGTCGGCTTCGCCATCGAGGATTTCTCGGCGCTGCGCTATGTCAGGGACCAGTTGCCATCGACCGGCCTCTACCAGCAACTCGACATGCTGGCCGACCCCGACGAGCCGCGCGACCTGTTCGGGATGTTGTTGAGGGCGGCGGCTGCGAAGACTGCGCAGGTGGCGTTGTAGCGCCGGTGGGCGGCACTCAAAATTGTCGATGTCGGCGCCGCCCCTCATCGCCCTGCCGGGCCCTTCTCCCCGTGTATAGTGACGGGGAGAAGGGCGCTATCGCCAAGGATTTCGCCAATCTCCAGCGTTGCAGAAAGGGCGCCGCGGCCGCGGCCAGCTTCCCTTCCCCCGTCACTATACGGGGAGAAGGTGCCGGCAGGCGGATGAGGGGCAGCGCAAACGTCGAGCCATTCCCCGCGGCGGGGTGACAGCAGCAGATAAATGCCGTATACTCACATAAAGATGTCTTTATGTCGCTTAAGCGCGACCGTCGCCCTGAGGACGAAATATGTCGCAAAATCCATCGTCGTTGCACGACCTGTTCGGCCCCGTCGCGGCCAAGCCCGACGGTTCGGAAGTGCTTGCTGCGCTGACGGCGGCGGCGCGCGAACGCATCCTCATCCTCGATGGCGCCATGGGCACGCAGATCCAGGGCCTGGGCTTCGACGAGAACCATTTCCGTGGCGACAAATTCGCAGAGTGCGCCTGCCATCAGCAGGGCAACAACGACCTGCTGATCCTGACGCAGCCCAAGGCGATCGAGGAGATTCACTATCAATACGCCATCGCCGGGGCGGACATCCTTGAAACCAACACCTTCTCCTCGACCTCCATCGCCCAGGCTGATTACGGCATGGAGGACGCGGTCTACGCTCTGAACCGCGACGGTGCACGGCTGGTGCGCAGGGCAGCGGCAAGGGCCGAGCAGGAGGACGGCAAGCGTCGTTTCGTCGCCGGTGCGCTGGGGCCGACCAACCGCACCGCCTCGATGTCGCCCGACGTCAACAATCCCGGTTACCGCGCCGTGACGTTCGACGAATTGCGCCTTGCCTATGGCGAGCAGCTGCGCGGTCTCATCGACGGCGGCGCCGACATCATCCTGATCGAGACCATATTTGATACGCTGAACGCCAAGGCGGCAATCTTCGCGGCAGAAGAGATCTTCATCGAGAAGGACGTGCGTCTGCCGGTGATGATTTCCGGCACGATAACCGACCTGTCCGGTCGCACCCTGTCGGGCCAGACGCCGACGGCTTTCTGGCATTCGGTCCGCCACGCCAACCCGTTCACGATAGGCCTCAATTGCGCGCTGGGCGCCAAGGCCATGCGCGCGCATCTGGACGAAATATCCGGCGTCGCCGACACCTTTGTTTGCGCCTATCCGAATGCCGGCCTGCCCAATGAATTCGGCCAATATGACGAAAGCCCGGAGTTCATGGCCGCGCAGATCGAGGATTTCGCGCGCGACGGCCTGGTCAATATCGTCGGTGGCTGCTGCGGCTCGACGCCCGACCACATCCGCGCCATCGCACAGGCCGTGAAGAAATATCCGCCGCGCGCTGTTCCCGACATCGAGCCGAAGATGCGCCTTTCGGGGCTCGAGCCGTTCACGCTGACCGACGAGATTCCGTTCGTCAATGTCGGCGAGCGCACCAACGTCACCGGCTCGGCGAAATTCAGGAAGCTGATCACCGCCGGCGACTATGCCGCGGCGCTCGAAATCGCCCGCGACCAGGTCGCCAATGGCGCACAGATCATCGACATCAACATGGACGAAGGCCTGATCGATTCGAAGGAGGCAATGGTCTGTTATCTCAACCTGATCGCCGCCGAGCCGGACATCGCCCGTGTACCCGTGATGATCGACAGTTCCAAATGGGAGATCATCGAAGCCGGCCTGAAATGCGTGCAGGGCAAGCCGCTGGTCAATTCCATCTCGATGAAGGAGGGCGAGGAGGCTTTTCTGCACCATGCGAAGCTCGTCCGCGCGTATGGCGCGGCGGTGGTCGTCATGGCCTTCGATGAGGATGGCCAGGCCGACACCCAGGCGCGCAAGGTCGAAATCTGCACCCGCGCCTACAGACTGTTGACCGAGCAGGCCGGATTCCCGCCCGAGGACATCGTTTTCGACCCGAACATCTTTGCCATCGCCACCGGCATCGACGAGCACAACAATTACGGCGTCGACTTCATCGAAGCCGCCAGGCAGATCACCGCGACGCTTCCGCATGTCCACATATCGGGCGGCGTGTCGAACCTCTCCTTCTCGTTTCGCGGCAACGAGCCGGTGCGCGAGGCCATGCATGCCGTGTTCCTCTACCATGCCATCCAGGCCGGCATGGACATGGGCATCGTCAACGCCGGACAGCTTGCCGTCTATGACACCATCGATCCCGAACTGCGCGAAGCCTGCGAGGACGTCGTCAACAACCGCCAGCCGAAGGGCGGCGGCGCCGCGACCGAACGCCTGCTGGAACTCGCCGAACGTTTTAGGGGCACGGCGGGCAAGGAAGCGCAGGAACGCGATCTCGCCTGGCGCGACTGGCCGGTCGAGCAGCGCATTTCGCACGCACTGGTCAACGGCATCACCGAATTCATCGACCAGGACACGGACGAGGCGCGGCGCGCCGCCGAGCGTCCGCTGCATGTCATCGAAGGTCCTCTGATGGCCGGCATGAATGTCGTCGGCGATCTGTTCGGCGCGGGAAAGATGTTCCTGCCGCAAGTGGTGAAATCCGCCCGCGTCATGAAGCAGGCCGTCGCCGGCCTGCTGCCGCACATGGAGGCGGAGAAGCTGGCGAATGCCGCCAAAGGCGTCGACACCGGCGAGCGCCAGACCGCCGGCAAGATCCTGATGGCGACGGTGAAGGGCGATGTCCACGACATCGGCAAGAACATCGTCGGCGTGGTTCTGGCCTGCAACAATTACGAGATCATCGACCTCGGCGTCATGGTGCCGGCGGCAAAGATCCTGCAGACGGCGCGCGAGCTAAAGGTCGACATCATCGGCCTGTCCGGCCTGATCACGCCCTCGCTCGACGAGATGGCGCACATGGCCGCCGAGATGGAGCGCGAGGGTTTTGACATTCCGCTGTTGATCGGCGGCGCGACGACCAGCCGCGTGCATACGGCAGTTAAGATCCATCCGCGCTATGTCAGGGGCCAGACGGTCTACGTCACCGATGCCAGCCGCGCCGTCGGTGTGGTGTCGGCGCTGCTGTCGAACGAGACCAGGGGCGGCTATGTCGACAATGTTCGCGCCGAATACAAGAAGGTTGCCGATGCGCATGCGCGCAGCGAAGCCGACAAGCAGCGCTTGCCGCTGGCCAAGGCGCGAGCCAACGCCCACCGGATCGACTGGGCCGGCTACGCGCCGCCAAAACCGTCGTTCCGCGGCCTGAAAGTCTTCGAAGGCTGGGACTTGGCCGAGCTCGCGCGCTATATCGACTGGACGCCCTTCTTCCAGACCTGGGAGCTGAAGGGGCGTTTTCCCAAAATCCTCGACGACGAGGCGCAAGGGCCGGCGGCACGCCAGCTCTTCGAGGACGCCCAGGCGATGCTGAAAATGATCATCGCGGAAAAATGGTTCGCGCCGAGGGGCGTCATCGGCTTCTGGCCGGCGAATACCGTCGGCGACGACATCAGGCTGTTCGCCGATGATGCCAGGTCGCAGGAACTGGCGACCTTCTTCACGCTGCGCCAGCAGCTGACCAAGCGCGACGGCAAGGCGAACGTCGCGCTGTCGGATTTCGTCGCGCCTTTGGACAGCGGCAAGGCCGACTATCTCGGCGGCTTCATCGTCACCGCCGGCATCGAGGAAGCGGCGATCGCCGAGCGCTTCGAACGTGCCAACGACGACTACTCGTCGATCATGGTCAAGGCGCTGGCCGACCGTTTCGCCGAGGCCTTCGCCGAGCGCCTGCACGAACGCGTGCGCAAGGATTTTTGGGCCTATGCGCCGGATGAGGATCTGGCGCCGGACGAACTGATCGGCGAACCCTATCGCGGCATTCGCCCGGCGCCCGGCTATCCGGCGCAGCCCGACCACACCGAGAAAGCGACGCTGTTCCGCCTGCTCGACGGCGAGCGCAACGCCGGCGTCAGCCTGACCGAGAGCTTTGCGATGTGGCCTGGCTCCTCCGTGTCCGGCATCTACCTGTCGCATCCCGAAAGCTATTATTTCGGCGTGGCCAAGGTCGAGCGCGACCAGGTCGAGGACTATGCGCGCCGCAAGGCCATGCCGCTCGCCGAGGTCGAGCGCTGGCTCGGCCCTATACTCAACTATGTGCCGACCCCCTTCGCCGAAGCCGCGCAGTAAGGCAGCAGCTTTTGACCTGGCCATCGCGGCCGATGACCAGGTGCGTCGCTTCGAGAGCAACGGCCTGGCCCGCTCATCATGCGATGAAAGGAGAGCCCTATGCAGACCCCGACTGCAGAAGAAACGGAAATCCGCAAAGGCCTGGATGACCTGGTGCAGGCATTGCGGGCCAAGGACATAGAAGCCCTGATGGCACACTATGCCGCGGCTACTGTCGTATTCGACATCAGGCCGCCGCTGCGGATCGAGAGCGCCGATGCCTACCGAAAGAATTTCGAGGCGTGGTTTGCCTCGGTTGACGGCCCGATTGATTATGAGGTGCACGAGCTGCTCGTCACGGTCAGGGACAACGTGGCGTTCTGCCATGGTCTGTGCCACGTCAGAAGCAAAAGAACCAACGGCGAGAAGGCCGACTATTGGGTGCGGGTGACGTCGGGTTTGCGCAAGATGAGCGACCGCTGGATGATCACGCACGAACACATATCCATGCCGATCGATCTCCGGACAATGCAGGCACAGCCGGAGTTTCAGTCGTAGCTGCGCGGACGTTTCGCACGACAACAAATTTCTTCCGGCGCTGCCCGTCGACCGACCTCGCCAAGAGGCTTGCCGAAATCGCTGACCCAATCGATCGGGGCCGGTGGTGCACCGTACCGCCACGGATTGACGCGCGACACTTTAGCTGCAAGGTATATTAACGTTCTGTTTACCATATATATTGGTCTCGGCAGGGACTTGAGGGGGCAATTTGGAACCGTTTCTGGGCGCGAACCGCCTTAATTGGGATGATCGAGCCGAGCTGCATTCGACCGACACAACGGGCAGCTACCACATAGAAAATGTGCTGGCTGGCGGATCCAATCTCTATGAGCTGGAAACGCGCGAGGTCGGTGACATTGTCGGCAAGGATATCGTCCATCTGCAATGCCATATCGGGCTCGACACGATCAGCTTGAAGAATCTGGGCGCGGGCAGCGTGACCGGCCTCGACTTTTCACCGACGGCGATCGCAGCAGCGCGGGATTTCGCTGCAAAGGCAGGCACCGACGTGCGCTTCGTGGAGGCGCCACTGTTCGAGGCAGTCGAAGCGCTTGGCAGAACCTTTGACATCGCTTACGTTACCTGGGGTTCGGTAAACTGGCTTGACGACGTGTTCCGCTGGGCGCGGGTGGTTGCCGATCTGCTGCGGCCCGGCGGCCGGCTCTATCTCGCCGAGGGCCATCCCTTGATGTTCCAGTGTGACCGCAAGGCTGCGGCGCTGGAGTTCAAGCATGACTGGCGAACGCCAATAGCTCGACCACTCGCATGGAACGAGGAACTCACCTATACCGGCGACGACCGCATCTTGAAACATCCGCGCTACTATGAGTGGATTCATCCGGTCAGCGACGTGGTGAACGCGCTGATTTCAGCTGGGCTGACGCTGGATTTTCTCAATGAGCATGACACGGTTTCGTGGCAGCACTTTTCATTTGCCGTGAGGGCCGGCAAGGATATGTACGGCCTGCCGGAGAACTCTCCCAAGATCCCAATGGCCTATTCCATTGGCGCGACGAAGCGTAGCGTCGGCAAGATACCTTACCTTGTTTCCCCTAAGGCGATTGAGGGCCACTAATGCATGTCGCGCAACAGCATGCCCTCGGGCTTGAACCGAGGGTGTGCGGCGGTTTTGCGATAACGACATGCATCAAACAAAACCTGAAGCGCGTCGCATCAATCCATTCAGCCGCGACGCGCTTTAAGGCGTCGGCCGGAGCCGCAGGTCCGTGTCTGCCACTCCGGCCACCTCTGGCGGTTGGAGGGTGCAAAATTTTTAGGACCCGTGAAGGTCAAAATTAAACATTGATAGCTAATATACCTTGGTCGGGTTGGCCCAGAACCTGAATAGTATCTGAGGAATCGCCTATTGGCTCCTTTCCGCGCTAGGTTCGGCGGTATCAAGAAGGCCGTTTTCTCGTCGGCAAATATCCCGGCGGCAATGGCAGTGATCGTTATTGCCATTGGCGCAGCGTTCGCGGACCACCAGAACAAAGTCGTCTCGGATCAAGCCACCCGAGCGGATGTCCTGGCCAAGGTCAATCTTATCCGCGCCAAGCTTGAAGGCAACATCAACGGAAACCTTCAACTGGTGCAGGGACTGGTCGCGGCAGTCGTGACTGAGCCCTATATGGGACAGCAGCGCTTCGCCTCGCTGGCGAGCAACCTGTTTGGCAGGGGCTCGCAATTGAAGAATATTGCCGGCGCGCCCGATCTGGTCATTTCTCTGATGTACCCGATGAATGGCAACGACAAGGCCATAGGCCTCGATTACCGCAAGGACGAGCGGCA
Organism: Mesorhizobium sp. WSM4829; assembly: GCF_055811475.1. Classification (NCBI taxonomy): domain Bacteria; kingdom Pseudomonadati; phylum Pseudomonadota; class Alphaproteobacteria; order Hyphomicrobiales; family Phyllobacteriaceae; genus Mesorhizobium; species Mesorhizobium sp. WSM4829. The sequence continues at coordinate 60,923 of NZ_JBVVQJ010000013.1, forward strand.
GCGTCTGGCCGCGCTAAGGGCGCGAGACAAGCGCGAGCTAATTCTTGCCGGTCCCGTCGACTTGAGGCAGGGAGGGCAAGGCTTCGTCGGCCGTATTCCGGTCTTTGTACGCAGTGCGGGCAACACCGAAAGGTTCTGGGGCATCATTTCGGCCGTTGTCGACGTTCAGCGCCTTTATAAGGCGAGCGGCCTGCTTGACGATGATCTCGGGATTGACATAGCGCTGATCGGTAAGGACGCTCTCGGTCCAACCGGAGAGCAATTCTTCGGCAATGAGCGCGTCGCCAAAAGCAATCCGGTGACAGCCGACGTCCTGCTTCCGTCCGGTTCGTGGCGGATCGCAGCCATTCCCAAAAACGGCTGGCCTTCGATGCCCGACAACGCGTGGTTCTTGCGCGCCATCATGGCGGTGGCCGGGGCCTTGGTTGTGATCCCATTCCTGGTTACGGGTCGCCTGATTGGCGAGAGACAGCGCAACTATGCGGAACTCAGTCGATTGTCGAGACGCCTGGAACTCGCTCTGGAAGCATCGGCTATTGGCGTTTGGGAACACGATCTCGCGACCAACGAACTGGCGTGGGACGAACGCGTCAATGAAATATACGGCAAACCAGCTGGGGAGCACCGCGGCTACCTGGACTGGGCGGGAGCAATCCACCCGGATGATCTGGCCGACGCCAACGCCGATTTCGACCGCGCGATGGCCGACGGCGGGCCATATTTGTCGGAATACCGGATTATTCGGCCGGATGGCGAGATACGCCATGTCCGATCCAAGGCGATAATTTACCGGGCCGCAGACGACACCCCAAAAATGATTGGCGCCGAATGGGATGTGACAGCCGATGTCCTGTTGAACAAGGACCTGGTTCGCGCAAAACAGCTTTCCGAGTCGAAAAATGCAGAACTCGAGTCGGCCAAGGAGCGCATAGAGCACATTGCGCTCCACGATTCGCTGACCGGTTTGCCCAACCGGCGTTACCTCGACCAGGTGCTGGAAGACTACGCGGCAAACGCCAAGCGGACCGGCGGGTATGCCGCACTGCTCCACATAGATCTCGATCGGTTCAAGCACATCAACGATACGCTTGGCCACGCCGCAGGCGACGCAATGCTTGTTCACGCCTCGACCGTGCTCCGATCCAAGGTCGATGGCGAGGGATTCGTCGCTCGGATCGGAGGAGACGAATTCATCGTCCTGTGCGTTGTGCATGACGATATCGAGCAACTGGCGCTGCTCGCTGACCGCGTCATCAGCCAGATGCGGGAACCGGTCTACTATCAGGGCCATCGATGCCGTTTTGGCGTGAGCGTGGGAATTGCAGTCGATAACGGAAAAGATGTCGAAGCCAAACACCTGCTGGTCAACGCTGACATCGCGCTTTACCGGGCAAAGAGTCGTGGGCGCAATCGATACGAGTTCTTCACGGAGGCGATGCAAAGCGAGATCGTCGAGACAAAACGGATTGCCGACGAAATTCTCGGCGGCCTTGAGCGCAACGAGTTCATTCCCTTCTACCAGCCGCAATTTGACGCAAAAACGCTTGAAATTGTTGGGGTTGAGGCGCTGGCGCGATGGCGGCATCCGCAGAAGGGCATTTTGGCGCCCGACGTCTTCCTAAGGATTGCGGAAGAATTGAATGTCGTCTCGATCATCGATCGAAACATATTAGAGCAATCGCTTTTGGATCTCGAAGGGTGGTCTGCTGCGAATCTCCATATTCCGCGGGTGTCAGTCAATGTTTCGGCACGCCGCCTTCAGGATGAGGAACTCATAAAGAGTCTTAGGGAACTAAATATCAAGAAGGGAACAGTTGCCTTCGAGCTTGTTGAGTCAATTTTCCTTGACGAAAATGATGATTTTGTTACCTGGAATCTTGAGCAGATAAAAGAGCTCGGCATTGACATAGAAATAGACGATTTTGGCACTGGCTACGCCTCTATAGTCAGCTTGCTCAAGCTGCAGCCTCGCCGGTTGAAGATAGATCGCCAATTGGTCATTCCTATTGTCAAATCGCCGCAACGAAGGCAGGTCGTCTCATCGATCATTGAAATCGGCAAATCCTTGGGTATCGAGGTCGTAGCCGAGGGTGTCGAGACGATGGAGCACGCACAGACACTCAAGAGCTTGGGCTGCGACATACTGCAGGGTTATGCCTTCGGGCATGCGTTGGATGCCGACGGACTAAAGGCCTTCGTTCGATCTCGGCGTCTGCGCACGGAACGGGTTTTGGATGAACCGCTCCGGTTGGGTAGAGTATAAGCGCATAAGCCTCACGTCACAGAGTAGCGCTTCGCTTGAGTCTTGGGATTGGGAGATTGGCCGATCACGGCAGCGAAGTTCTGGGGACCTATGCACCCGATGAGACCTGGCCCCGGACAAGCTGATCGGCGAGCCCTATCTCGGCATCGGCCCGGCAACGGAGGCAGGACCAAACGCACAATGGCAGCCTTGGCGGTTGTCCAGGCAATGGCGCGGATATGTCGGCAGACGATCGATGATCTACCGGATTAACTGGGAACTAGTCGCGATGTTGCTCGCCGGTTGCGAAGGGGCGCTGTCCTTCATCATGAGGGGGATGTGAAACGTCCGGCTCTTCTGCAGGACGTCGTTGCCGATCGCCCGGCAATCGCAGCGGCCGGCGAAGCAGGCCGAAGTGCACTTGTCACTGACCAGGGAACGATATCGGTCCCCATGTGTTAGAAATCCATGGACACTTTGGAACCCCAAGGCCACGGGACGGTGGCCGACATTTTGACGTCGGAAGTTGCCAATGCCAGGCAGCGCATTCACCGGACCGAGCTCGCGCTTCAACGCACTGAAGAAATGCTGGCCGAGAACCTGGCGCTGCGCAACAGGATACGAACTGCGGTCGAGGCCGCAGACCGCTTGGTGAAGATCGATCCCCCCAGCTTTGAAGGACGTCGCGCGGGTTGAACTGGGCCGGCGCTTCATTCGTCGCGCCCTTCAGGCCACCGGCCCATCACTCTCGCTCCAGAACTTTGCCAACCACATCTACGTCTGGGCTGCACGCTCGCGAACAGCCGGAACCAACGGCGACCACAAGCGGTTTACCAATCAAAGGGACCGCAATGGATTCGGAATAATGGAACTTTTACATATGGAACTGGCGCGAGCCCGACAGCGGCTTAATCGGGCCGAGCGCTCCCTTGAGCGTGCGATCGAGATGCTGGATGATGACTGCGGTGTTGGGATCAATATCGCGCTGTGCAGCAGGATACGGGCTGCGCAACAGCGCGTAATTGAGGCCAGATCGCGGTTGACGAAGATCGATCCCACCAGCGCTGACGGAGTTCGCACGGGTTGATCCGGCCCGTCGACGTGCCGCCTCGGGCATATAGGACGATCGCTTCGGCACTCCGGCGGTCGCGCCCAAGCAAGCCAACGCACTGCTTGAGGCGACGCGTTCGGTCCTAAGGCCAACCATTTTGCTTGGCGATCTCAGCGAATGGCGGGTGCACAGCAGATCCTCGTTTGCTGGCGCTACTGCCGCATTTTGGTCCAATTCACACCATGCGGCCCAGTTTCCCTTCGCGATTCCCTTTGCTTGCGCTCGATCGGATCCTGGCCAAACCACCAAGTCTGATTTCCAGCCTCGAAGTGCACCATACATCGCAATCTCGGATCGCGTCCGATCATCTATCGATCAAGGCACGATTAAATCTCCAGGGGATTCGACAGCTACATTTGCAACCAGATTACTTTTGAAGGGTTCTTGCTACGATTTTGAGCGAGGCCGGGTTTCTATCGCTGAAGGGTTTTATGGAAGTATCCATTACGCGGATTGCGCACGACAACATCAAAGCAGGCAAGAGCGGCTTGCTGCTGGTCCCGGACAATTATGACGCCTTCGCCGGGCGCGTTCTGGCGGCAAGGAGTGCCGTTCGCAGTCTCGATCTCATGTACTACCTTTGGCACGATGACCACACTGGCCGCTTGCTCTTGCAGGAAGTTTTCCGGGCCGCTGAGCGCGGCGTGCGAGTTCGCATGCTCCTTGATGACGCCAATCCGCGAAAGAACGATGCTGCCTATCTGGCCTTGAGCAATCATCCAAACATCGAGTTGAAGTTGTTTAATCCGAGCGGCGTCAGGCAACGCAGCGTCATGCGCGCTGTGGAAATCGTATTGCGACTTTTTGCGTTGACCCGGAGGATGCACAACAAGGCATGGATCGCTGACGACAACGTCGCTATCGTAGGCGGGCGCAACGTTGGCGATGCCTATTTCGACGCAGCAGAAACCAATTTCCGCGACCTGGACGTGCTGCTCCTCGGTCCTGCCGTGCAGCAAACCGCCGAAATATTTGAGGCATTCTGGGCTTGCGAGGACGCGAAATCAATCAGTGTCCTGGCTCCAGCCGCGGGGAACGAGCATTCCGATTTGTTTTCAGGAAGCGATCTCGAAACCGAATCAATGCTTTTGGACGGGATCGGTGATCGAGGGTCCATCGCAGAGTTCATCGCGGCCAGCAACGACGTGCATTGGGTGGATCGAGTTCGGGTGATTTCCGATCCTCCAGAGAAGGTGAGAGGTTGGAGACGTCGCAGCTGGCTTACCAAGGAGTTGCTTCCCCTCATTAAGTCGGCGCGCAACAGTCTGGAAATTGTATCTCCCTATTTCATCCCTGGCAAAAGGGGCTCCGCGGTCCTGATGGACCTCGTCAGCAATGGGGTTGACGTTTCCGTTTTGACCAATTCCTTGGCCGCTACAGACGTCGCCGCGGTTCATGGGGCTTATGCAAACTATCGCAAGCGATTGCTGAGGAATGGCGTAAGACTGTTCGAGCTCCAGCCCTTCAATCGCGGTCAGGGAATTTCGGTGTTTGGCTCCAAGGGTGCCAGTCTGCACACCAAATCGTTCACGGTTGACGACAGGGCTGGGTTCGTCGGTTCCTTCAATTTTGATCCCCGGTCAGTGTCTTTGAACTCGGAGATGGGCGTGCTCTTTGAGGATGCCGAATTAGTCGGTGAACTTCGGCGCTTTTTTCAAGCGGAGATATCACTAAAAACCAGCTATCGGCTGGAACTAAAGAACAATGTGCTGCACTGGCATGGATGCGACGAAGGCAAACTCCAAGAATACACACACGAACCAGAGGCCGGAATATTTCGCCGGGTTCTGGCGGCCTTGGTCCGCCACCTTCCGGTTGAGTCTCAGCTTTAGCCAGACCCACTAAGATAGCATAGGTGCTAACGGCGGGATCGACGCGGCGTTCTTGCCGCGCCGGGTACGGCATACCTGAAGAACGGCGACGTGAATGTGCCAAGCACAGCGCCCGGGGCCGCGGCGGAAAGGCCGGGAGCATGAAGCATCCGCCCTCTGGCAATGTCAGCTTGCTGCCGCCGATCGCGTGAAGACGATGGTGACTTTCGTCCCTTCGCCGGCGCTCGAGGCGACGTTGAACTTTGCCTTGGCGTTCTCTGTCAGCGAGTGCGCGATCAGCGCGCCGAGCTTGCCGGGCTTGGGCCATGTCTCCCCTTCCGGCAGGCCGATCCCGTCGTCCGCAACTATGACCAGGCAGCCGTCGCCATCGGCGATGCTGTGCAGCTTTATCGTCCCGCCTTCACGCCCTTGGAAGGCATGCTTGAGTGCATTTGTGAGCAATTCGTTCACGACCAGTCCCGTTGGCATGGCGACGTTGATCGACACCGGATAGGTATCCACCTTCATGTCGAGGCGGATCCCCTCAACTGCATGCGACCCCATCACCGCGGAGGCGATCTGGCTAAGATAAACGCCGAGATCGACCTCATCCTTCTGCTCGTCTGCCGATAGCGTCTGGTAGAGGATCGCCAGAGCGTCGACGCGGCCGGCGAGCCTCTCAAATCTTTTCTGGTCGGGCTCGGTCGCGTTACGGGTTTCTAGACGGATCAATGCGGTGATCATCTGTAAGTTGTTCTTCACCCGGTGCTGCAGTTCGCGCAGCAGGGTGTCCTTCTCGCGGACGCGCTCCTCCACCAAGCGCGCTTCTTCAGATTCGCCATGGGATGAGACGTCGACCAGAGCCACCAGTCGGAAGCAGTTCGTGCCGTTATCGTCCACGATGATGTTTGAATAAACGTCGACAAGAGCCGGGTTGGCCCCGACGCGCTCCAGCCGGAAGGTGCCGACGAAATCGGTTTCCTCGACCAAGGCCTCGGGCAGAGGCCGGCCCTTCTGCTGGTGGATGCCAATGCCGGAAAGTGCTCCCCAGTTTTGCCGGGTAAGCTCGGCTGCCTTCAGGCCTGACACTTTTTCGAATTCTGGATTAGCATAGACGACGCGCTCCTTCGCGCCTAAGTCCGACACGGCGATAGCGATCGGCACCTGGTCAAGAAATTTTTTGAACTGCTCGCTTTCCAGCGCGGTGGCAAGGTCCGGTGTATCGAGCAATTGCTCAACTGCCTCAGCCTTGTCTGACTCTGACGTCATCTTGGTCGCCTGTGCTTTGCGTGGGAGCCTCAGTCTCAGTCATGCACTTTGCTCGACACCGCCAACGCTGGAAGCGGCTGCGCGATGTCAGGAGTAGGACGAGCCCGCGTCACGGAGCGGCAGAGCCATGGGCAACACAGGCCCGTCTTGCTGAGAGTTCAGTCAACCTTGCGTCATTTTGCACGGCCACGACCTTTTTCCAACAGCGTTGTGCCAAAATCCCGTCTCTGCCAATCGAAATTGACGATCTGCACGTCGCCGGAACTCCCGACAGAATATTTCCGCCATTTGCAATGGGCTCACCTGGCAGCGGCGGCGCCGGTGGCGGCATGCGGTGGCCAAACCGCACCCCGCATGTGCTCACCCAGGTCTGGCTGGTTCGCCGCGACACCATCGGGCGAAACGGTATGCTGCGCCGGTTCCGGCCGTCTTGGAGTTGCACGGGTTCGCTCGCGGGACCTATCGGGTCATCGCGTGGGATACCGCGGCCGGCAGGCAAACGGCGGAATGGCAAGCGAATTCCGACGGCTGGCTGAAACTTGACGTGCCGCCGTTCTCTGCCGATGTCGCGCTTGCCATTCGCCGAACCTGAGCAGGATGGAGACTGCGCCTGAAGGTATTCATTTGCTCGCTGATCTGCCTTGTCATTGCCCAAGGTCTTTGTAACTTCGTCGCCAATGCCGATGTCAGTGGTCTGCACCAAGCGAAGTTGCGCGGAGATCTCACGAGATCTGCGCGCTAGGTGTTGCGCTCGCCCGAACGCGACTGCTCGTTGGCGGCATCGGCCGATCCGCCCAGCGTGTCGGCGACCGTGGCACCTCGCGCACCCATCGGTTGCGGCACACCTGTGGTGGTGTCCTTGGCTGTCTGGTGCTCCATCTCGGCATTCAGCTCCGCCCCCACAATCAGGACAATCACGGAGATCCAGGTCCACATCATCAAGCCGATGACCGCCCCCAGGGCTCCATACGTCGCGTTGTAGTCGGCGAAGTTCTCAAGATAATAGGAGAACCCTATCGAGACCGCGATCCACACCCCAGCCGCGAGGAAGGCGCCCCATGTCGCCCATTGCCACTTTGCCCTTTCGCGGCTGGGGCCGTAGCGGTAGATCAGCGTGATCCCGAGGCCGACCAGGATCAGCATCATCGGCCACCGAAAGATCCGCACAAGGGCCTCGGTCCAGCCGCCGAGGTTCAGCAGCGCAAGCATGGCCGGCACGACCCCCACCGAGACGGTAAAGCCGATAGCGATGAGGATGGCGCCAAGTGTGAAGCCCAAGGCCAGAAGATTCAGATGGATAAAGCCGCGCTTTTCCCTCTCCTCGTAGGCGATGTTCATGGCTTCGAATAGCGTCTTGATGCCGTTGCTGGCGCTCCACAGTGCGACGGCAAGGCCGAAGATGAAGCCGAAGCTGAGCGCGCCAGTGTCCTGGGCGGCCAAGGACCTAAGCTGTGATCTGATAACGTCCAGACCGCCCGAAGGAAGTACGCCGCCAAGGAATGCAATGTGCTCAGCGATGGTCTGGGGATCGGCGACAAAACCGTAGATGGACACGAACGCGGCAAGCGCAGGAAAGAGGGCAAGGAGCAGATAGAATGCGGCTCCGGCCGCGATCAGCATAACGCGGTCCTCGTTTACTTCAGCAAAGACCCGCCACAGCACGTCTTTCCAGCCACGGCTGGGAATCTGTGACGGCCATTCGGCATTGCGTCCGCGGCCCTCAGCGCCCCGCTCAGGTTGCACTCGACCTTCGTAAGTGTGCTCGGCTGTTTTCTTCGACATGGCTGCCGGTCCGGAGCATCCTCTCCGCGGGGCAAACGTGTAATAACGCCAAAGGATGCAGGTGCAGACCTGCGCTCACAAACAAAAATCCGCCGCCTGCAGAAATACTGCGACATCCCCATGCGACGAGTCGATATGATAGCGATACTGCCCTGCCCAGGACCTCAGTGGCTTGTTGGAGCGACCACCGAGAATAGCCAGCTTCCACCATCTCAGCGAATTGCGGTGGTCGGCTGATTGCCTTTTAACAATGGCGCGGCCGGCCGGCGGGGATTCTGGCGTGGGCGATCGAGAGCTGGTGCCTCTTGGCGTCCAGCCGCTCCAGCATGCAACCGACGATAGCCTGAAAGCCGGGCTCCATGGCCTCTTGGCAATCGATCTCCCGATCCGCGTATTCGCCCTGTCGTCTTGGCGGTCTGATCATCCAGGCTTCCTCATAGATATCCCTCGCCGTCGGACTCGCGTCGCCGGATCAAGCCAGGCGATGCGCCCTCACTATCCAAAGCGAAGCCCATTCGCCTCCTGTGTCTTTCAACCAGCTCGCGGTCGCATTCGGGCACGCAGCGGTCGCTGCAACCGACATTCACAACTACCTGTGCGAAAGCGACGGCGAGCGCCCACCGCGCGGTTGACCCGCAGACATCACCGCTGGACGTTGTTCCTTGGTCTTCCCAGCGCGCCAATTCGAAAAGCGACCGGACGTCTATTTCGCCGCGGGCATTGTTGGCCGCCAGGAGCAACCGGATCGGAGGCCAGGCGGTGTCACGATTGGCGGGAGGCATCGTTCTCGCAGAGAATTCTTTTAGGTGGAAGGGCTAGTCTCGCCGCCGGCGACTTTGGCGAGCAGCATCCCCAAGGTCAGGCGCGCTCGTTCATGGCTGCGCCGACAAAAATATTCTCAAGAAGCTCGACAGATAGAGACGCCAAGTATCAGAGCATGATGCGATCCCTCGATAGCGAAATGCCTGGCGGAGCGGGAAGTGAATTGAACCAGGGGTTGACCCCACGAAGTCAGAGTGACGTGCAGCGAGATGTCTCAAGGGAACCTTTCCGGCGTTGTGCGCTTGTTGAGCATGCGTTTCACAACCCCGTGAGCGACAACAAAAAACGCTGGAACCAAAAGGAAATCCGCCATGGCGAAAGAAAAGACATTGGATGATCTCTTCCTCGATACGCTCAAAGATATCTATTACGCGGAAAAGAAGATCCTGAAGGCGCTTCCCAAGATGGCGCGCGCCGCCTCATCGGCCGATCTGAAGGCAGCCTTCGAGAAGCACAAGGACGAAACCGACGGTCATGTCGAGCGCCTGCAGCAGGTTTTCGAGCTCCTTGGCAAGCGGGCACAGGGCAAGACGTGTCCCGCGATCGACGGCATCATCGAGGAGGGCGAGGAGATTATGGAGGAGTTCAAGGGAACTCCCGCACTGGACGCCGGTCTGATCTCCGCTGCCCAGGCTGTCGAGCACTACGAGATCACCCGCTATGGCACGCTGAAGCGCTGGGCCGAGGTTTTGGGCATGAGCGACGCCGCCAAGCTGATCGAACAGACGCTCGGCGAAGAGTCTATGACAGACGAGGCGCTCACCGGATTGGCGGACGCCTCGGCCAACGAAATGGCCAAGGCCGCCTGATCACACACCAGCCACCCCAACTGTGTTGGGGTGGCTGTTTTACTTCCAACATCCGTCTTTCGATAGGAGGCAATCATGGGTCGTGGCATTCTACTCTGGCTGCTCGGAGTTCCTATTCCGATCATCATCCTTCTCGCGCTGTTCATGCGGTAGGAGGAATCCATGGCATCAACCATCCTGGCGACCGACGGCGCCGCGCCGGTCGAGTCCTCGTCATCCGCAGTCAACTGGGGACCGATCATCGCCGGCGCCTTCGCTGCCTCGACCCTGACGTTCATCCTGATGCTTCTCGGGTCCGGCCTCGGGCTCACGATGGTGTCTCCATGGTCCAACGAAAGCGCCAGCGTCACCACCTTCGCTGTGTCCACTGCGATCTGGCTGGTCATCGTGCAATGGTTGTCATCCGGGCTCGGGGGTTACCTGACCGGGCGCCTTCGCACCAAATGGGTCGGCATTCATACGGACGAGACGTTCTTCCGGGATACCGCGCACGGATTCATGGCCTGGGCGCTGGCGACGCTTCTGGTCGTGTTCGTGCTCGGTTCGGCGCTGTCCGCGGCAATCGACACCGGCGTCAAGGCGGCCTCGACCGTGGCCTCGGGAGCAGCAATGGGTGCCTCGGCAGGGGCGACCGCAAACGCCGGGAACGACGGAGGCAGCGGCGCGGCGTCGTATTTCGTCGATGCGCTGTTCCGCCCGAACGATCCTTCCAGGCTGGCGGCGCCGGGCGCGGAGGGCGATGCGACAGCAGCCGCACAAGCCTCCCGCATCCTCATTACGAGTGCGGCGGCCGGCGAAGTCTCGGCCGACGACAAGACTTATCTGGGCCAACTCGTGGCCGCTCGCACTGGCTTGTCGCAAGCGGATGCTACTGCCCGGGTTGATGCGGTGCTTGCTCAGGTCGAGGCGGCCAAAGTCCAAGCACAGGAAGCAGCCGACACAGCTAGAAAAGCCGGCGCCAGCTTCGCGCTGGTTGGCGCGCTTTCTCTCATGATCGGTGCGTTCATCGCCAGCGCAGCGGCAGCGTTAGGCGGCAAGCAGCGCGATGACGAAGAAGACACGCTCCATCTCACAGCCAGTCGAAGCTGAAGACGTCTACTCCCGGCCGACCGAGAGGATCGGCCGGACTCCATCTCCCGCCGCGCTCCCTTGTTTTTGTGCAACGCAGCAACGATATTGCTGCACGTGCGTTGCACAGATGGCCGTCCATTCCGGGCGTCACAACAGGGACGGCTCCATTGCGAAAAATTTCTGATACCATCGCCCGCCTTGCCGCGCTGCAGGCGCGACATGCCGCACATCCCGCCGACCTCGGTGCGTCAGACCACCTCCGGACGCTGGCCGACTTCGGTACCAATCCTGGCGGGTTGGAAGCGAAGTTCTACATTCCCAATGACCTATCCAAGGGCACCCCGCTCGTCGTCGTGCTGCATGGCTGCACCCAGAACGCGGCCGGCTATGACCATCATTCCGGCTGGTCCCAACTAGCCGACGAGGCTGGCTTCGCGCTGCTCTTTCCCGAACAGCAACGCGGCAACAATTCGAACCTCTGTTTCAACTGGTTCCAGCCTGGCGACACCAAGCGTGGTTCGGGCGAGGCGCTTTCGATTCGCCATATGATCGAGACGATGGTCGTCACCCACGGTCTCGACCGAAGGCGAATCTTCATCACCGGCCTCTCGGCCGGAGGCGCAATGGCAGCGGCCATGCTGGCGACCTATCCGGAAGTGTTTGCCGGCGGTGCGTTAATTGCCGGCCTGCCCTACGGCAGCGCAACGACAATCCCGGAGGCCTTCGATCGCATGCGCGGCCACGGCGGTCCTTCGGAACAGGATCTGCAACGGGCCCTCCGCGGCGCATCGGATCATCGGGGACCGTGGCCGAGGATTTCGATTTGGCACGGTGCCGCTGACCACACGGTTTCGCCTTCCAACGCGGAAGCGATCGCAGGCCAGTGGCGGGGAGTCCACCGGCTTGAGAAAGCGCCGACGCGTCGGGAAGCTGCCGGACCGCACGCAAAGCAGGTCTGGCGTAACGGGGCGGGAGATGCCTTGATCGAAATCAACGTGATCGCCGGGATGGGCCACGGCACGCCGCTCGGCAACGGCCTCGGCGCTCCGGGACCTTATATGCTTGATGTCGGCATCGCCTCCACACGCGAGATCGCGCAGTTTTGGGGGATCGCGGCAACCGAGGATAGCGCCTCCCGGAAATCGAGGCCGCAATTGCCCGCCAGCCAACGGCAACTACCCCAGTCACCGGCGCCAAGTATACAAAATGCGAAGACGAAGCCCCCGCAGCCGACTGCCATCCATCAATCGCGCCAGCCCGGCGTGAAGAAGATCATTGAAGATGCCCTGCGGGCGGCGGGCCTGATGCGCTAGGCGGACGGCGCGAATCGCTCGCCGACTGTCTCGCCGGCCCGCGAAGGTCGAGCGGCTCCGACCAGGAAGGGAACGCGTCGTTCTTTGGAATCTGTCCGCTTTTCAGCGAGCAGTCGCCATGCACCTCGTCCAGATCCTGCTTCCCCGCGCGGACAACACCGGTCGCCCATTTGGCCGGGAAGATTTCGACCGTGTGAAGGAAGACCTGGCCAGCCGTTTCGAGGGCGTCACAGCCTACCTGCAGGCGCCCGCGGAAGGTCAGTGGCAGGATGGCGAGCAGTCCAGCACAGATGAAATCGTCATCTTCGAAGTGATGGTGGATGATGTCGATCTGCCGGACTGGCGCAAACGGCGCGCCGAGCTAGAACGGCGGTTCCGGTAGGACACGGTGATCGCCCGCTACATGCCAATGGCGCTCGTATAGAGCGCCGATATCATGCCATCAACGTCAATCCGCAAGACCGAGTACGATCCGGAGACAAGGGTTCTCTCGGTGTGGTTCGTCGCGAGCGGCACGCGTTATGACTACGAGGCTGTGCCGCCGGAGACCTATGCGGCGTTCCGAAACGCCTTCGTAAAGGGCCGGTTCTTCAACGACCACTTTCGCGACCGTTGCCGGCACCGCCCCATTGCCGAAGCATAGCGAGCGTTGCCTGCACGCGGAGACTCATGCGCCGGTTTCGGAGTTTGACGCGCCGGCTGGCTTTGATTCCGGGGAGCCCTTGTGGCGTAGGAAAATCGACAGCAGGACCAGGACGGCCGTCGACATGAATTCCGACTGCCAGTTCTGAAAGGACTCGAACCATAGCTGGGCGTCGAGAAGATAGTCTCCCAGGGATTGAACCTCGCCGCCGTGCCGAAGCGCCTCCTCGTTCGCGGCCGCCAGGCTCGCCCACCAATGCAAGGCAAATGAGATGATGAACAGCAGGGCCAGCGCCAAGCCCAGCGAGTATGAATAGAGCCACGACAGGATCGGGTTGCGCCTGCGGGTGGCGGTCGGAAGTTCGTCCTCGGGCCGGTTGGGATCATCGGGATCACGAGACTCGGCGGAACCGCGCTGGAACAGCATTGCAGTCAGCATGACATAGGCCGACATCTGCAGGAATTCGCTTTCCCAGTTCTCGAACAGCGCCGAGAGGAAGTCGCCGCTCGCAAGATAGGAGAGCAGCCCAATCGATGCCGAACCGTGGTTCTGAAGCTCTTCATTGAAGGCCGTATGACCCGACCAGATCATGCCAATCGCACTGAACAAGAACATCGCCACCAGGGCGATCGTCAGTCCATTGTCCCGGAAAAAGCTTTTCATGGTCGTCTCCCTCGGCAGCTCCGGCTAACGCCAGTTCTCCAGAACCTCTTCGATCATCACCGCCTCGACTTGCTCGCTGAAGCGAGAGCGGTAGAGCTCCAACAGTGCGTCATGCGTCTGGTCAACCGAACTGCAGATGGCATCGGTCGCAAGGACGACACGAAAACCACGGTCGATGGCGCCGAGGACCGTGGCAAGCACGCAGACGTCGGTTTCGCCGCCGGTGATGACCAGCGTGTCGATCCCTGACCCATTGAGCATCGCGTCGAGCCGGCCTTCAGTCCACGGCGAATAGACATGTTTGTCGAGCGTTCTTGCCGGCGGCACGAACCGCGCCAGAGAAGGCATCAGATCGACGAGGCCGGCATCGATGTTGGCAAGGGTGACCTCGGCCCAACGCTGATAATACCGCGCCCACATGCCCGGTCCTTCGCCAGGCCGAGCGGCCGGAACAAAACGTGTGAACAGCGTTTGCTGCGGATGTCTTGCGGTCAATTCCTCGATGACCGGCAGCACGTTTTGCGCCCACGGCACGGCCCAAGGCCCGCCCGGCGCGAACAGGCGCTGCATGTCAACGCAAAGATGTAGGGAATTCTCACCAAGCGGACCGTGTACCAGGCCTAGGGCGGCCATGATCAGCCGCGGCCGCGGTGGGGTGATGCATAGTCTCTATCTGAGCGCGGGCGTAGCCCGGGAGGTCCCGCCGTAGCCTCGCATCTCTGCCAATCCGCCTTTAGCCGTTGCCGGTTCATGGTCTTGTCAGGCGGGCCGCTTGCGCCTCCTGCACGTCGATGGCGTACAGCAGTTCGCCGTTCTCGTCGCGCAGGCGCACGAGCCAACCTGAAAGATCGTCCGTGCCCGGCTGAAGGTCGACCAGAAGATCGATAGCGCATCGAACCGCTTCCTCCCGCGCAGCCTCTAAACTTGGCATCCTGGAGGGAAGAACCTGACGGCCGCGTCCGCCGATACTCGAAGATATAGAGCCCGCCGTTTTCGTCATTCGCCGCTGTGACGGCGACTTCGTCAAAATTGCCATTGCTTCGGGCATCATAGTCGTTCACAGCCAAATCGAAAGTCGCGATCTGGACCAGGACCGCCTTCGCTCGAACGATAGCGGCCTCGTTGTTTCCGCCGTCAACGCGTGCCAGGTCGACGGCAACGCAGTCACCGCTCTCGCCGCAGAAGATCACGCGCAGGATGGGCTGTCCGGTCGGGGCGGTTGCCTGGGTAACTTCGGTTCGAATGATCTGCATGAGAAACTCCGTCACCATCGCTAGAGTTTGACGGCCATTTCCCGGCTCCAGAGACGCAGCTTGCGGCAGCCCTCGATAAAACCGGTAATCGCCTTGGGATCATCGAGACCAATCATGCCTTCATCGGCTTCCGGATCGACGCCGGCCTTCTGCAGCAGCGGGACGGCGCCCGACGTGAAGCCGATGAATTTGCAATGAGCAAAAGCGTCGGCAACGAAATCGCGCGCGGCGGCCTCGCCCGTCAGGCGCTCCGCTCCTTCCTCGGAGAGGATCAGCGCTACTGCGTCGAACAGGACCGATGGCCCGCCGTCGATCATGTGCTTTGCAGCGATGAGACTTCCATCCGCCGCCTCGACGCCGCCCACCTTGGGCGCTATGACCTCCATCACTGCGCCTTCCTTCTCGATCGCTGCCTGGAGGTTCTTCAGCAGCGCTGCATCGGCGCCGGGACTGACAAGCACACCGACCTTGCGGCCAGCAAAACTGTCAGGCCCGTTCCGGATGATGCTGAGCGCCGGCGATGGTTCGAGATCGTCCCTCGGAGCGACCGCCGCATCCGCGGGCTTGGGCAATTGCTTCATGCCAAGCTTGTCAGCGACAGTTTCTGCCAAGCCTTCATCAATGTTGAGGAGATGCGACACCATGCGCTCGCGGATAACCGTTGTCTCGACCTTGGAGAGCTCGAAGGACAGCGCCATGGCGATATGCTTCTGCTCAGGCGCGGTCTGACTGTTGAAGAACTGTCGCGCCTGGCTGTAGTGGTCGGCGAAGCTCTCTGCGCGCAGACGGACTTTCTGGCCTTCCTCCGCCTCGGCGAACGACCGGAAACCGTGCTGCGGCGATTCCCGCGGGCCTTCGCCGAATGAATTCGGCTGGTAGTTCACGCGGCCGACCGGATTGCGCATCGCCATGAGGCCATCCTGCTGGAAGTGGTGGAACGGGCATTTGGGTGCGTTGATCGGGATATGGGTGAAATTGGGGCTGCCGAGACGCTTCAGTTGCGTGTCCAGGTAGGAGAAGTTTCGACCCTGCAGCAGGGGATCGTTGGAAAAGTCGACGCCGGGCGGTACGTTCTGCGTCATGAACGCGACCTGCTCGGTTTCGGCGAAGAAATTGTCGGGCATACGATCGAGCACCAAGCGGCCGACCGAGACCGGCGCGAGGATTTCTTCCGGAATGATCTTGGTCGGATCCAGAACGTCGAAGTCAAAACTGTCCGCGAAGTCCTGATCGAAGAGCTGGAGGTTGAGCTCCCATTCCGGGAAATCACCAGACTGGATGGCATTCCAGAGGTCGCGTCGATGAAAATCGGGGTCAGCGCCGTTGATCTTGACCGCTTCGTTCCAAACGACCGACTGCATGCCGAGCTTCGGCTTCCAGATGAATTTGACGAAGGTGGATTCGTCCTTCGCATTGACCAGCCGGAACGTGTGAACGCCGAATCCCTGCATGAACCGGAAGGACCGAGGTATCGCCCGATCCGACATGACCCACATGACCATATGCATCGATTCGGGCGTCAGGCTGATGAAGTCCCAGAAATTGTCGTGTGCCGATTGCGCCTGCGGGAAGGCACGATCAGGCTCCGGCTTCACTGAATGAATGACGTCGGGAAACTTGATTGCGTCCTGAATAAAGAAAACTGGGATGTTGTTGCCGACGAGATCCCAATTGCCTTCGTTGGTGTAGAATTTGACGGCGAACCCACGCACGTCCCGCGCCAGGTCGAACGAGCCTTTCGAACCGGCCACCGTGGAGAACCGCACGAAGGCCGGCGTCTTCTCGCCGGCACGCTGGAAGATATCCGCGCGGGTGTAAGCCGCTAGCGATTCATAGGTCTCGAAGAAGCCGTGCGCGCCATAGCCGCGTGCATGCACGACGCGCTCGGGAATGCGCTCGTGATCGAAATGAAAAATCTTCTCACGGAAGTGGAAGTCTTCGATTAGTGACGGTCCGCGCTGGCCAATCCTTAAAGTATTCTGGTCATCGGCCACTGGGCCGCCTTGGGCGGTCGTCAGGATCTCGCTGTCGCCTTCGGCGATCTGGTGAAGCTCGCCTCCGTTCCCCCGCACGAGCTTTTGATCATGGATCGTCGCGGGCTTGCCCGACGACTGTCTGGTTGTCTTGGCCATGCTTGAATTCCTTGAAAAGGAGGGGGCGGCTTCAGGTCTCCCTCAATGCTGGGACACCCACTTAAGTTCCTGGTGGGTGTCACGTGGCCCGCATTTCGAAGAATAGCACTCGGCTGCCGGAACATCGGGCCCGCGCTCCGCCAGAGGCGCGGGCTTTTTCGTTGTCTGGGGGAACACGATCTCGCGACGATCGTTCGGGTCGCCAACAGAGCGCATACCGTCAGATCGAGGACAGGAAATGCGGGAAAGACAAGGGCTCAACCCATCAAGAAAAATACGATAGGCAGGAGCGCACGTCGGATGCTGCAAGGGCATTAACAGAGATTGAGCGCGCAGCACGAGATGCAAAGACTGCTCGGCTGCGAGAGCAACGACTTAAGGCTGAAACCGCTTCTCCTGCTGCATTGGTAGCGAAACCGAAGAAAAACCGACAAGGCAACAACTAAGTAGTCACCCGGGATGCGGCGGATTTCGTGTTCCGTTGTGAGCGTCCTTTTTAAGCGTTCTCCGACATTGTCAAAGGTAAGCAGGTGGCCGTCGAGCGCAGGAAGGTGCGGGCATGAAGGTCTGCGCCGTTTCCCAAGCCGCCGAAGCCAGAACCCGCTCCAGGGGCCACGCCTGAGATTTGCAACGGTGGTCAAGCTGGTGACGGCTCGGCATGTCATCGACCTCGTGGCCCGCATGCATGGCTGCACGTATGCACGGCTGCACGTATGCCGAGATGAGAGGACCGTCGCGTCAGTAGAGTATCGTGGCAACGCGAGACGCGGCCATGTGCGCCGTGATGGTGCTGAAGCCGAGCTTGCCTAGGGGGCAGATAGGGTTGCTGTTCAATCGTGATCCGTCGACGGTGCAACATGCGCTCAGGAAGCGGGGATGCTTTGACCGACCCGCGCGTTCAAGCCCTATGTGATGAGCTCGGCATCAAGATTGTCGACCGGCATCGCTATCCGGAGCCGGGAGAGGCGCGCGCGGTCGAGACGCTGGCTCGCATCATACGCCGGCACGGGGAAGGGCACTTGCGCCTGGTGCTTTCGACCTTGGCCGAGACCTACAACAACAAGGGCCAACTAGACGAGGTTCTATTTTGGGCCGCATCCGACATGGTGCGGGCGTGCCCTGAGATACTCGAGCGCCACGCCGGCGACTGGCTGACGATGTGGGATGTTTGCCCGCTCGGCGAGCTGCAGTTCATTGCCCAGGATCTGCGCGGCGTCGTGCCACTAATATTTGCATTTGTCGGTATGCTATACGAGCGGGTGGTCAAGGCATTTGGCCCGCGAGCATCCAGCCGGATTTGTTCGATGACCGCAGGAGAAATTCGGCATGAGTAACGTCGTATCGCTTCATGGCGACAAGCGCTGGAAAGCTGTTCTCGTCTACGACCACCAGAACGGCCCCATCACGATCGAGCACTTTTTGGAAGAAATTTCCGAGCTCCATAACGTCATTGAACACGGCCCGGACTGGAACACCCTGATTACTTGCACGGTGACAATCAACCGGACGGACGGCGGCGAGGAGCAGAACAGCCAGGAAAAAGAGGCGCGCCATGAACATCGGTGAAATCGCGGAGCGCTTCATCCGCGCGGCCGAGATCGAGCGCGCCAGCCATGAACATGTCGGGCCGGCCGGCCCAGCAGCTGCCCTATGTCCACACATACACCGATAAGCTCGGGTGGTGCAAAGAGGTGGGCGACAAGCTCGACCCTAAGGCAGACCCGCTAGCGTAGGAGCGAAGGGCGTTCTGGAACCGGATCGGCACCCTGCCGTCGGGACAAGAGATCAGCGAGCTCGAGGCGCTGCAACGAATGGCTGCTCGCCGTTGGCAATGAGAAGGAACGCCGAGCGTCCTCGCCCGGGCCAGATCCAAGGTCGGCGGCAAGTCATTCCGCAGCTGGTGCTTCAAGGTGGAGGGCATCCACCCGAACACCGGACGGGATAGAAAAAACCGGGCTTTGCAGCAAATCGCGATCATTCTCGCCCGCAGGGCCTCGCAGAATAGCGAAAGCGCCGAAATCAGGCTGTTGCATTATGAAATCAGGGGTGTTTCGGCTACGATCACGGAAGATGCGGGCGAACGGGACAGCCTGAATTCGTGGATCGCCGACGGCGCGTTCGCCAAGATCCTTTCATCGGAACATGACGACTTCTCTTGGGCTGCCAAGCGCAATGAGCGCCGATGCCAGCAAGAGGCGAGGCGGCGCAATCAAGCTGTGTGATTTGCGCCATTGACGAGCACCCGAAATGCCGCCCCAATCGGGATTACGTGGTTTATTGGGGATTCGCATGAACCGATTTCTCTTTGTGATCGCCGACTTTCTGTCCCGTCCGCCCGGCTTTTATGTGCTGCTCGCCGCGATGATAGCCTGCACTGCGATGGTTCCGTTTGGGCTAACAAACGTAATCACCTATGCGCTTTCTGTAGCTGCGATAGTGATTACCGGAGTCGTACTGATCCAGGGTTACCGCGACACCGCTGCCATCCATGCGAAGCTCGACGAGATCATCGTTGCATTGAAGGAAACGAGGAACAATGTCGTCGGGCTGGAGCACGCCGAGCCTGAGGAGATCAAAGCCCATTTGGCGCGGCTTGAATTGGAAGCAGCGGCGGCTGATCAAGAAGCTAAGCACGAGGGAGTCCCTGGCGCCTAATTACGCCAGCGGCTGCCAAGCACTGGCCGCGGGAAGCGCAGAAGCGGAAGGCCGCATGACCCGAGCTGAGATCAAAGCCGAAGTAGAATGGCTGCTGGAGTACGAAAGCCTTAACGCGTCAGAGTCCGCAAACACACCGCTTCGGCTCTGAAGGTATTGAGGGCATCGAGCGGGAGTTCTTTGACCCCGGCGACAGCGGCAACATTTTTGCCCCGGATGCGTCTCGACCATCATAGACGGGCTGTTGGCGCCGCTGATCGGCGCGATGTATGGCCTGCCCAATATTCCGGTCGTCTGATGGCCCGGTTTTTATGACGAGATGCATCAGGAGTTCGCGAGCGAGATGCTCGGCGAGTTCAAGCAGGGCGTTGTCATGCTAACCCGCACGGTCACAGCGCGCCAGATCCGTCGACGCCATGGATACCGGGCGAGCCAGTGACGACGGTCTATCCACTCGATGCGGTGATGCGCCGCGTGTCTCAGAAATACGTCGACGGCACCCTCACTGTGGCGACCGACAACCAGATCACTTTCGCAGTACCCTCGATCGTCCCCGCCATGACCGACACACTCGTCATCGACGGCGTCGAGTTGGTCATGAAGGACCTACGGCCGATCCCGCCGGCCGGGACGCCGGTCGCGTATATCGCTTTCGTGGCGGGTTAGCCGCCGAGCGATATCCCAGAAAAGAGCGACGCCAGCGACGACCGCATGTGAGACTTGGCAACAGCGATGTCCCCTTCGAAACCGGAAAAATCGATCTCCATATGATCGAACGTGGACAGTGCCTGCTCTTCCATGTCAGCCAATGCCCGATCCGGATCATCCGATTGCTCAGCAACCATTGATGCAATTGCCATGAGTGCGATGCGAAGCACCACAAGCTCCGTCGAATGATGGGCCAAGACATCCATACCAGCCTCCTTTTAAGGTCCGGAACGAATGCTCAAACGCCTATCCCCCCGTGATCGTTTCGAACAGCTTGTCTCGACCTATGAGCCGATGCTGCGGACCGCGTTTTTCGAGGCGATCGACGACATCCGCTCCAACATCGTTCTGCGCCGTGTGGTGGAGAGCTTGGAGCGCGGCGACGTCAAGGACGCCATTGCAGCCATGAACCTCGACGAGGCCGCGTTTCGGCCGCTGGAAGAAGCCATCCGGCAGGCCTACAACGGCGGCGGTGTCGCCACGGTCGAACAGATGCCGGCGCTGCGCGATCCGAGCGGCCTTCAGGTCGTTCTTCGTTGGGATGCGCGCAATCTTACGGCTGAGACCTGGTTGCGCGAGCACTCGGCGCAACTGGTCACCAACATTGTTGCCGATCAACAAGTTGCGATCTGTGCCGCTTTTTCTGAACGCCTTGCCCGTGGGTCCAATCCAACGAGGACCGCATTGGAGGTAGTAGGCCGCGTCAACAGGGTGACTGGCCGCCGAGAAGGTGGGGTGATCGGGCTCACCACACTTCAGAGCGGCTATGTTGCCCGAGCCCGCGATGAACTGCTTTCCGGCGAGCCCGACCAGTTGCGGGCCTATCTGAATCGGGAGCGACGCGACAAACGTTTCGACCGCACGATCACAGCTGCGATCCGAGATGGTAAACCAATCCCTACCAACCTGGTGGCGCGGATCATTGGCCGATATTCCGACAGCCTTTTGAAGCTCCGCGCCGACACGATTGGACTGCACGAGACGTTTGCCGCGCTTGGAGCTTCGAAAGACATCGCATTTCAGCAGGCGATCGCCAAGGGCGCGGTGAGGGCGGAAGCCATCACGAAGGGCTGGAAACACACGCCGCAGGATCATCCTCGCGTTCAGAGGGTGGTCGATGCCGATAATTCTCGCTTGGACCGGTTCATAGTCATCGTCTTCGTCCGCCATCGTCCCCCCGTATCGGACAGCGGCGGTCTGAATTCACAACGATGCAACCACTGCCTTGTCTTCGCGTTTAGCCGCCTTCAATCCTGGTGAGCGACAAAGATGCCGACGTTCATTCCGATTACAATTTACCTGAATCACAAGCCGATAGTGGTCGCGTCGATACCCGAAGCTGCGAAAGCGCTTCAGCAACCATGGCCATTCATGGACAAGCCGTCCCGACTTGAAGCAATTCGAATGATCGAGGAATGCCTGGCCGGACACTGCACCCAACAAGCCGCGTTCGATGCCTTCAAGGCGGCCGCAAGTGAACAGGGGCTTCTTAAGCGAAAGCCTCCAAGCGTAGGCCTCAGGAAATTCGACGGGGTTGCTGAAGACCTGCTGTGAGGTGATGCTGCCTCGCGACCTTAAACCGCTGACAGGCCTCCTGAGCGGACTTGGTCAGCCGCACGGACCACCCCGCCAAATCGAGGAATGGCGGGTGGTCCTTTATCAGCGCAGGAAGGGACTTAGCTGCGCAGATCCCATTTCGTCGTTCGGTCCAATCGTCAGGTCCGGTCGGTCCTAGCTAACGATCCCTAGCTAACGATTATTCCAATCGCCAGGAATGTGATCGAAACTGCGAAGACCGGAGCGAGTAACCAGCGGGCTTGGTGGACACTATTTTCCATGGGCTCCTTCCCGTGAACTTGCAGGGGAGCAACGACTATGCGCAGCGGCGGTTCCGGGTGGCGCTATGTCCGGCCTATTACGCCAAAACAGGCGAGACCTAGGTCCTGTCGCGCATCAGCCTTGCGGGACTTTTGGGGAACAAATGCAGCTGGCTGGGGTTTGTTAAGTCTGGCGCGAAGACGCGTTCAGCGGAACAGAGCTACACAAAGGAGGCACTTATGAGAATGCATCTTTCCACTGCAGCCGCGGGATGTCTGCTGCTGGCGGGCCTCGGTGCCGCTGCCGCTCAGGACGTAGTGATCGAGCCTGAACAGGAGACGGTCATCAGGGAATACGTGAAAAAGCAGCCGCTCGCATCGGTGAAAATCCCTGGAGTGGAGCTCAATATCGGCTCAACCCTGCCCGAGACTGTCGAGCTCCATGAAGTCCCCAACACCAAATACCGCACCGTTGTCGTCGACAACCGGACCGTTGTCGTTGACCCGGGCACGCGCAAGATCATCAAAGTTATCGAATAACGTAAGCGACTGGGAGGACAGCCCGCCGTGCCGAAAGGGTGCGGCGGGCTTTTCTCTTTTCTGGAGGAACGCGATCTGGGGACAATGGTTCGGGTTGCCAACAAGGCGCCGTATCGCCGGATGAGGACAAGCCCGTGCCTTCGTTGTTGGTCCGATTGCCCCCAGCGCTACGACACAGAGAAGACACCTTTAGATAAGACTAAGCCAGCAGGCCATTATTGAGGATGCTCTTATGAACCCGACCGAATTGCAGGCGATTGGCGATACGCTGATGCGGGTAGTGACGCCAGAGATGACACCAAAACAGCTCCTAAAGGCTGCAAAAAAGGAGCATCCGGACGCGTCAAAAAAGGACATCGCCCGCGCGGCGTTCTTCTCGATCATTGCGAACGCTGACCAAGCCATTGGCAAATCGAGGAACTTGCAGGCTTTTGCGTTGGCAGAGCGGACACAACAATCTGATTAAGATTGATGGTCGACATGCGTGGCCCTGTTGGTCAAAATTTGACGCTTGGTACCCGGAGTGATTTCGTCCGAAAGCGACCCAGAAGCCGACATTTGCTGTTCTGCCTCCTATAACCCTGCGAGGGCATGGGCAGAAGCCGAGACGGCGAAGACTGTCGAGATCAGCTTGGATTGCCAATGCCGCCTATCGAAGAGCGCGAACTGTGCAGCCAGGCGAATGGCCCAGAAAGCGGCTCCGAAAAACAGAAGTGGCGGCCAAATTAGCCCCCGGTACCAAAGCCAAAGCAATGTTGCGCCGTAAGACACAAAGGTGAACGTCAGCATGACATTTAGAGTTTGAGTGATTGCTGCGTTTAGGTTGCCCGAACCCTTTAGCCGGGCCGGCCATCCGAAAAGCCGCCAAAATCCTAGATGGAAGCGGCGAAGGCAAGATCGAGCACGGCAGCGAGCATCAGCATGCGGAAACAATACCGCTAGAAACGTCCGCTCTCCGACACAGGGACACTCTGGCAATCGCCGGTATGGGTACCAAGCGTGGGATTTTGACCACTAGGCCCCAAACATTCCTGATCCCTAACGGAACCATTCCGTGACCTGCGAGTTGCGGCTCGGGCGGGGTTGGGACATGCAGACATGGCAAAGCGTGATGCAGCGGGCCGTAAGACCCTTGCCGATGCCGTTCGCGAATTGATCGGCACCGAAGACAATCGTCGTAACGTACATAAGCTGCTTGGGCTGGAGGTCGAACCAGAACTGCCGCCAACCCTAGCTTCATTGCTTGAGGCGATTGGTAAGGCTGGTCGGGACGAAACCCCCTAGCTGCATGGGTCATCTGGCCGACCTTTAAACTGCCGTGCTGCGAATAAAGGGGGCCACAATTAGCTGGTGCTTCCGCGCCGAACCAAGGCGTGAACGTCATGCCGTCCACCTCGATAAGTAAAACGGAATACGATCCGGATCGTAGGACTCTCTCGGTATGGTTCGTGGCCAGCGGCAAATGCTACCAGTTTGAGGATGTGCCGCCGGAGACCTTCGCCGAGTTCCGAGCCGCATTCGCCAAGGGCCGCTTCTTCAACGAGCGCATCCGCAATCGATTCCGGTACCGCCTGGTCGGGACCGCCAACAATTCTGGATGACCCCAGCCGTATGCGAAAGCCAACTCACCTATCCATCGAGCTTCAACGTCTCATGGTCGGGAAGATAATGATGCAGCACCTCGCCAAGGTTTCGCTTGTCGAACGTTTGGCCACACACGGGGCAGAACTCGAAATGCTCTGCTTCGTCCTTCGCGGGCGGCCCGTGGCGCTTGCCCTTGATCCCGGTTGCGGGGTTGTTGGTTTTTCTCGGCCCACGTTGATTGTCCCGAACTGTGATAGGGACGGCCCGACAGCCGCTGCGGAGTAGGCAACCGACCGTCGGGCCTAACCGGCGGGGTGTGGGCGTGTCCTCCGGCTGGGACGAATAATAAGCATCTCAGGGGTGAGGAGGACCTTCGGCACGCCTCGCTGCAGGATTCCGGGAAGAGGATTGAAGGCCGCGCCAGATTGAGCGAGGCCGGACTCGCGAAATTCGCGATAAAGCGTACAATCCCAACGTCGCCCGTACCGAATAGAGGCATCGCGGACGCTTGGGAGCTGGCAGTGCTTCCGCCCTAGAGGCAGGAGGGCTGAGATGGCGAAAGCCCAGGCAGGCGCCCAGGTATCGGTTTTTGACTGCGATATCCTGCGCAGCGCTTTCATAAAAACCGTGATCGGAGAGAATATCCCCGAAGACAAATGGCGGTCGGTTGCCGCGTTTTTGATCAGCGACTTTACCGGGAGCGATGACGTCGATCCTGACTTGCTGGAATGGATCGTGCGCAAGTAGCCAGAGCTACCCAGCCGTTAGTCTTTTGTCGCCTGCCACGCTCGTTGCTATGCCTTTTTCGGTACTAGAAAGCCAAAGGCAAAGTGAGACGCCTCTACCTGGATTTTCGCGAGGTCGCTAGCAGCCGCCCGAATTACATCGGCAGTCACCTCAAAGAATTGGTGTGTTGCATTTTGCCGGTTGACTGAGAGTTTCTGCCAAGCCTTCTTTTCTCCGAGGTATACGCTCCACGGACCGTGAACGACACGATTGCGAAACGTGTTGAGTTCGCGCATCTGCTGGACGAGGCGATCGCGCTCGGCAAGGTCATTCGGTTCGGTGGTGTGTTGGTCGATGATCTGACCATACAGAGTGATTTTGTTATTCAAGTTGTTCGCTTTCCGCAGCTTCGGTTGGTCGGCGCCAAGCGCGGACAGCCAATGATCGATATGGAATTCCAGAAATCCAAACTGCATTATCAAGCGCCCTATCGGCTCGTAAAAATCGCTGTCGTAGCGCTCGATCATCTCCGATACGGATTTTGGACGTTCCATTATCGTGCTCACACTGACGAAAAACCCAACGAGCCGATGAAGCGGATGCTTCAAGACGCCGCGCCGTTGCCGCACACGATAGCGAGAAGGTTGCAAAGAGTCCGGCCGAAAGAAATGAGGCCCCTGAGCTAATATCAACCCAATGTCAAAGAGTGGGCGTCCCCTATTGCCGACGCCCTCGCTTTCAGGATTATATTCCTCCCCGTTGCGGCGAGCCCTCAACGGAGATCGCCATGCCCAAAAAGACCCCGGCCGACACCCTGGCCGCCCGCGAGACCATCTATGTCAATTGTGCGCACCCGATGTGCTGCAAATCGACGAAGCTCGTCATCCAGGCGCTGATTGACAGGCTCGGCCGTGACCACGGTTCGATGCATGACGACCTGGTCGGGTTCTTTATCTGCTCAAACTGCGAGGCTGCCGGTCGTGATCGACGGCAGGTGTTCTTCACATGCATTCCTGACTACGAAGGCCAGCAGCGGGCGCGCAATCGCGACTGGAAGCCAACTTTTGAACGAGGGGGCTGAAGTGGCCGGCGCCACTTGGGGGGCGTTGGGGTAGATTGCCTTGTCGGGCGCCGGCCTAGCGGATTGGCGTCCGCCGCCTTGATACTACCGAGCTTGGGGAGATCCGAGTAATCCCGTGATCGCGGAAGTCATTGTGGAGGAACTCAGTCCAAATGGTCGCGTTATGCTACCTAAGGATTTTTTCCGATGGCTGACGATAGGGACAGAACACCCAGCGGGGCCCCTGACGACTCTGTCGTTCAGCGCTTGGTTAAAGAGGCGAATATAACCGAAGAGCAGGCTCGCGAGCTTATCGCTCTTCTGGGGTCCGACTGGCCGTCACTTATGCGGGAAGCCCGATTTCTAACTCGAAAACGCTAGTCGCAGTGAGTTACGGCAATGGACCCGTGGCAAATCGATAACGTGTACGTAGAGAGGTCGCGGTTGCAGGTTGATGCCACGCGGGCCACGATTGCGGAGATGCGATCCGTCATGGAGGAGAGCCGGCGCATTCTCGCTCGATCCCAAAATCTTTTGCGCCGCATCCATCAAAAGGAAAGTTCCGCCGCAGATGCCGGCGACGACAACCTACATCGTAAGCGTGTTCGAAAAGCCGCATTGGCGCACGGTGCTGACCACCAACGACAAGGCAAAGGCGCTGGCCGAGAGAAATCGGCGACAAGGTGCGGGTCGAAGAGATCACGCCGAAGGTGAAGAAGTGCTACGCGGCCGGATATATATCTTTCAGCCGACGGAACGTTTGTTACCCGCCCGGTGTTATCACAATGATCCCCGCATAGGGATCATAAAGGGCCTTGTCCCCTCTTGGCCCCAGTTTGAGTCCGCTGTCTCCCGGAAGTGTCCAGTTGCGCAACGTTCGCGCTTTTGGAGCCGTCGACAGCGGACCCGACGCACCTCCTAGACGCAAAACAGATCATCTGTCGGGTGGCGAAGTCAGCTAAGTCGTGATGCCGACCGCTGGCCTGCCTCTGCGGTCCGATCCTGGCAAGATATTGGCACCTACTAGACGGTCCTCGGACGATAATTTGGGCGGTATGAAAGGACCGGTAGCGCCGATCTCGCCTAGCCAATCCTCGTAGCCAGTGTTCATTTTGGACGTGAGTTCATCGGGATGATGTATCCCGGACTGGAATAGGCTCATGAGCCGCCGGCCGAAATGTTCCCACGCCGGATGGCCTTTGGGAATTCCTGCCTCTGTGCAATAGTCGTTGAGAACCCTTGCCAGCGTTGCGAGTTGCTCGGAGTCTAGATGATCGTCGAATGACATCGCTTTATCCCTTGTGGGGCGAAAGCGTGATCGACTCTTCCAAGCGCCAACGCCCGTTCAGTTGGTCAGCGACATGCCTTCTGTACGCTTCCGGACGAATTTAGCGAGTCAAATCCGCTCGTCTTCATTTCCGCAACCTCACACCGGCGCCGCCGCCGTTCTCGAGGATGAACTCGACGCCGGCCCATTCGAGCGCTGCCTGAAGGTCAAGCAGAGTGCGGTCATACGGCGCCCGCTTCCCAGCTTCAAAATTTGTCAAGATCGCCGCCCGCCATCCTTCGCGGATGCAATGCGCGGTCAATGCCGATCGACCAGGTGGTTGAGAACTTCATGGAGTTTCTCGAAGCACCGGCAGAGCGTCACTGACGGGCGGCAAACTCTGCCGCTGCTAGCCCGCTGCCTTCAAGGTGGCGGGCTTTTTGTCGCTGAGGAACCATACGCGGCGGCGGCCGTTGAGCCCCCACCCAAAAGGGAGATCACAATGGCCGACGACCCAAACGACGCAAAGCCGACGGAGACGCAGCGCGAAGCGCAGGAGGCCTTGGAGAAGCAAGTTGCGCAACTGAAACGCGAGATCAACAAGATCAATCGGACGCTCGCGGAGCACGCTGAAGAGGTGGTCGAGGAAGCTACTGGTTGGTATGAGGGCGCGGCCGATAGCGTGTCTCGGACAACGCAAGCACTTCGCAAAAGGGCGTCTACTGCTTCCGGTGTCGTTCAAGAAAATCCTGGCACGGTATCGTCCGCCTTCATGCTGGGCGCGGCTGTAGGCTTGCTGTTGGGCCTTGTTCTTGTGGCTGGCGACCAGCGCCGGGAGCGCTGGTTCTAACACGCCCAAATGAGCCCAGAGACTCCGCTGCCTCACGGTGGCGGTCTATGGGCGGGATCAAATTCCGAATATGGCAGCTAGATAGTCCCCATGCAGGATCAAAGCCGCGCCCGCCGCAATGGATAGGGCAGAAAGCAAACCGCAAGCGATGCTGCCCCAATTCGTGATGTCCAACGCCCTTTGGAAGTGTGGAGGATCGATCCACCTCTCAGCGTCCCAAAGCATATCGTATCGTGCCGAGGACGCGTAATTGAACGAGTGCATCGACCAGTTGATCTAAGCGAAGAAACCCGATGCCAGCGCCATCAGAAGGCCAGCCACGAAGCACCAGACCGGGGCTTTGAATGCTTCCAGCGTCGCAGGTTGGCTGGCTGGATTGTTCAGCAACGAAAACATGCCGAACAGCGCACCAGAATGGACTAGCACCAGCGACGCGGTCAACCAACGACCCCACTCGGCGGCAACCTGGAAAGTCGCGCGCTGAGACGTTTTGAGATCGTGGTAAACTAATGCAGCCGCGCTATCCCTGTCCATCATCGGCGTTTTAGAGTGCTCAGTTTCTGTCGGTCGCGATTGTTCTGCATAAGGGGCTGATTTAATTGCGGAAACTGTTGGCTGGGGAACCTGGATTCGAACCAGGACTAACGGAGTCAGAGTCCGTGGGTCTACCGTTAACCTATTCCCCAGCAGGCGCGGCTGTTGAAAACCACGCGGCAGGGCGACGATGGCGCCGCGCGTGCCTTGTAGCCGCCGCCGGAAAATAGTCAAGCCTGCCGAAGGCTTTTCAATCGGCGCGATTGCCTCAGGTTTTGACTTGCTCACTCTTGCCCATTCCGGGGCGAGGGCTCTCCCTTCTCCCACAAGCGGAGAAGGAAGAAGGGGCGGCGCCCAGGGCGGCGCCCCTCAATTCTCCCTTCGCCCGAGCTGCGAGTGCTCGAAATACAGCACGACGCCGAGCGCCATCACCAGCGGGATGATCAGGTAGAACAGCCGGAACACCAGCAGTGCTGCCAGCACGCCGACGGGGTCCATATGCGACAGGCCGGTCAGAAAGACGACCTCGAACACGCCGAGCCCGCCCGGCGCATGCGAGATCTGGGCGACCGAGAACGACATCAGGAAGACGCCGAGCACGACGAAGTATCCGGGATTGCCAGCTTCGGGCAGGGCGAAGAAGATGATCGCCGCCGCCGCCAGCAGCTCGATCGGGCCGATCAGCAATTGCCGCGCGACGATCGGCAGCGCCGGATAATGGACCTGGAACCTTCCGATCTTCAATGGCCTGAGATGCAGCCAGCTGCCGAAGACATAGGCCGCCACCACGAGCAGCATCGCGAGCCCCGCCGCCTGCGAAAGCCGATGATGCGGCGTGCCGGAAAAACGGTCGACGATCTCCGGCGCGAGCACCAGCACGATGCCTGAAACCAACACCGTCGACAGCACGAAGGTAATCCAGCAGATCGCCACCAGAATGCCGACGTCCTGTCCGGTCAGCCCCCTGGTTCCGTAAGCGCGGTAGCGGATCACCGCGCCTGAAAAAACCGAGCCGCCGATATTGTGCGACAGCGCGTAGGTGGTGAAGGAGCACAGGGTGACGAACAGCCACGACACTTTCTTGCCGATATGCAGGAGCGCGATGTGATCGTAGCCGGCCAGCGACGCATAGGCGATGACCGAGCTCAACGCGGCGAGCACCCAGCCGCGGGCAGGGATGGCGACGATGCCGTCCCAGACGTCGTCGAGCGAGATGCCGCGCAGCTCGTGCAGCAGCAGCCATAGCGAGAAGACGACCGCCGCAACGCCGACGACCGGCCAGAAATAACGCCTCCAGTTCATGGCGTGACGATCATGCGTTGCAGCCCCGTTGCCCGTTCGGTTCGCGTCAGGAACTCTGCCCGCGATTTCGAATGTTTCATCCCCGCCATTTCAGAAATGCCTTATCGAAGCCGGCTATTCAACTGCGAAGGCGCGCTGCTGCGGGAGAAGGAAAGGCTGGCGATCCTTCGCGCCCCCCTCTGTCCTGCCGGACATCTCCCCCACAAGGAGGGAGATTGGCAGCTTTGGCGCTCCGCCCGTTTCTGCGACGGGAGGGATTGGCGAAAGCGGCGGTGACGGCCGATCTCCCCCCCTAGTGGGGGAGATGCCAAGTTTTGGCAAAGAGGGCAGGACAGAGGGGGGCGCTGTCCCGCCATCATCGGGCCGAGCGGAGCGGCGAGACAATGCCGCCGACAAATTCGACCCCTGCGCTCTTGGTGATCCGGCCCGGCGCTGCTAGTCTGGTGGCAACTTGGAACACATGAAAGCGCCTGCTGCGTCCGGTCTCCGGTTCGCGCGGCGCCGGAAGGAACTGAAGTGGAAGACCACGACACCGGCGCCGGCGCGCCGGAAGTGGGCGTGTCCAGGGCTTCGCCGCTGCCTTCGGGCCAGGCAAGCCCATCCGCCGGCCGGCACAATGGCCGCCCGGTGCAGCCTTGGTCCGGTCACGGACAGGCAGGCGACGCGTCCCAGCATCAGAATGGCCAGAAGGCCAAGACCAGGAAGCGGCGCAAACGCCGGCGCGGCCGCAAGGTTTTCGCGCGCGACGACGCTCGCCTCGCTGCGGCCGGAGTGGCGGCTGCTGTCAGCGCTCCAGCCAGCCGCCCGCCCGCGGCGATCGTCGCGCCCTTGCCTTTGGTTGCGCCAGGCCGGCCGGAGCCGGCTGCTCGCCGCCCGCCGCTGCAGGAACTGCCGGTGTTCGCGGCACTCGATCTCGGCACCAACAATTGCCGGCTGCTGGTGGCGGTGCCGACGCGCCACGGCCAGTTCCGCGTCATCGACGCTTTCTCGCGCATCGTCAGGCTGGGTGAGAGCCTCACCGCCACTGGCCGGCTCGGGCAGCCGGCGATGGACCGTGCGGTCGAGGCGCTAAAAATCTGCGGTGACAAATTGCGCGGCCGCAAGATCAGGAAGGCCCGGCTGATCGCCACCGAAGCCTGCCGCACGGCCGCCAACGGCGCCGAGTTCCTCGACCGCGTCGAGCGCGAGGCGGGGTTAAAACTCGAGATCATCGACCGCCAGACCGAGGCGCGGCTGGCGGTGTCGGGCTGCGGCTCACTGGTCGACCGCGACACGCAAGGCGTCGTCCTGTTCGACATCGGCGGCGGCTCCTCGGAAATCGCGCTGATCGATCTCACCGGCCACCGCTCGCCGAGGCTCGCCAACCACATCGTCTCCTGGACGTCGCTGCCGGTCGGCGTCGTCTCGCTGGCCGAGCGTTTTGGCGGCCGCGCCGTCACCCGTGAGATCTTTGCCGCCATGGTCGAGGATGTTGCTGTGCGCCTGCACGCTTTCGACGGGCGCGACCGGCTGAGCCATGTGCTCGCCAGCCCGAAATTCCACTTGCTCGGCACCTCGGGCACGGTGACGACGCTGGCCGGCGTCCACCTCGACCTGGACCGCTACGACCGCCGCCGCGTCGACGGGCTGTGGATGGACCGCGACAGCGTCGACCGCATGGTCGAAAAACTGGTCGGCTGGGATTTTCAGCAGCGCGTCGCCAATCCCTGCATCGGCGCCGATCGCGCCGATCTGGTGCTGGCCGGCTGCGCCATCCTGGAAGCGATCCGCGCGGTGTGGCCGTCGGAGCGGCTGCGCGTCGCCGACCGCGGCCTGCGCGAGGGCATATTGAGCGAATTGATGGCCGACGACGGCGTCTGGCGCAACAATGGGCGGGGCCGAGCATGATCCCGAAAAGTGGCAGCCGGTTTTCTCGCACCCAAGCGGAAGCATTGCTTTGGTGAACAGTCGACCCCCACTCCGTCGAGCTTCGCTCGACACCACCACCCCCCGCGCCGGGGTGGAGGTAGGGGGCGCGCGTAAGCCGGGGGGGGGCCCTCCAAACCCGCCGCGGGGGG
>NZ_JBVVQJ010000013.1:92953-151056 GCF_055811475.1 Mesorhizobium sp. WSM4829
CCCCGGCGCCCCTTTTTTTTTTTTTCACAATTTTTTTTTTCTCCCCCCCCCCCCCCCCCCCCCCCCCCCCCCCCCCCCCCCCCCACCTCTCCCCCGATCGACGGGGTAGAGGAAGGGCGCGAGCTTATGCAGGCTGGCGCCCTTCCTCTCCCTCCGGAGGGGGGAGAGGTGGCGCTGCGAAGCAGCGACGGAGTGGGGGAAGCCGTACACGAAACGCGAAGCCGCCGAAAAACGGCCGCGACTCGGCGAGCGAGAAAACTCAAGCAAGAAACAAGGCAATGACCAGGAAACCGGAAAAACCAGGCTCTGCCGGCATTCGCGTGCTGAAGACGCGGATCAAGAAGAAAAGCGGCCTGAAGGAATCGTCACGCCGCTGGCTGCAGCGCCACATCAACGACCCCTATGTCCAGCGTTCCAAGGCCGACGGCTACCGCTCGCGCGCGGCCTACAAGCTGATCGAGATCGACGACAAGCACCATCTGCTCAAGCCCGGCATGAAAGTCATCGACCTTGGCGCGGCACCCGGCGGCTGGTGCCAGGTCGCCGCCGCGCGCACGAAATCGACGGCCGAACACCCGCATGTCGTCGGCATCGACTATCTGGAGATGGACGCGGTGCCCGGCGCGCCGGTGCTGTTGATGGATTTTCTCGACCCGCAGGCGCCGGAAAAGCTCGCCGAAACGCTCGGCGGCCAGCCGGACATCGTTTTGTCCGACATGGCCGCACCCACCACCGGCCATCGCCGGACCGATCACATCCGCACCATGTATCTGTGCGAGGTGGCCGCCGATTTCGCCCTCTCGGTGCTGAAGCCGGGCGGCCATTTCCTTGCCAAGACTTTCCAGGGCGGCGCCGAGAACGAATTGCTCGCCAGGCTCAAGCAGAATTTCCGCTCGGTCCACCACGTCAAACCGCCGGCCTCGCGCGACGAGTCGGTGGAGCTTTATCTGCTGGCGAAAGATTTCAAGGGTTAGCGTCCTTTCCTTCTCCCCTTGTGGGAGAAGGTGGCCGAGCGAAGCTCGGTCGGATGAGGGGTGCTCCAGCTTGACGCAAACTCTCGTGTACATCGGCAAAATCACCAACGCCTCATTCCGTCCAACACCCCTCAACCGTCTCGGCGCTGCGCGCCGATCCACCTTCTCCCACAAGGGGAGAAGGGAGAGAGCCTACGATCCCGGTGGACCCACCCCCAGCGTCTTCGGCGCCGTCAGCCCGCCATGTCCCGATACGGCGTTGCCGGCATCGGGCGCCAGCCGCATGAATGACAGCGATGCGGCGGCCGACACCGCCGCGACAATGAAGAACGCGATGTGGAAGTCGCTCAGCGTCAGCGCCCCGCCATGGATTGTCGTCGACACTTCCAGAATGCCGCCGGCCAGCGCCACGCCGAGCGCGATCGACAGTTGCTGGAACACTGCGGCGATCGGCGTTGCCCTGCTGGTGTCGGCGGTCGAAATCTCGGCATAGGCTAGCGCGTTGATGCCGGTGAAGAACATCGAGCGGATGAATCCGCCGGCGAGCAAGATGGCGAGGATCAGCAGATAGGGCGTCTCAGGAGTCAGCAGGCCGTTGACGGCAATCGACGCCGCCGCGATCAGCGAGCCGAAGATCAGCACGCGGCGGAAGCCGGCGACCCGGAAGATCAGCGCGGTGACGAATTTCATGCCGATGGCGCCGATCGCCGCCACGAAGGTGATCATTCCCGACTGGAACGGCGTCAGCCCGAAGCCGATCTGGAACATCAGCGGCAAAAGGAAGGGTACGGCGCCGATGCCGATGCGAAACAGCCCGCCGCCGAGGACCGAGGCGCGGAACACCTGGTTGTGTAACAGTTCGAGCGCCAGCAGCGGATTTTTGGCGCGGCGCGCATGCAGGAGGTAAAGCACGGCAGAAACCAGCCCGACAGCCACGGTGAGGAAGCCGGCAATCGGCGGCAAGGCCGGCAGGCTGACCACCGACAGGCCGAAAACGATGCCCGATGCCGCCAGCCCGCTCAGCACGAAGCCGATGAAATCGAGCGGCGGCGTTGGCGCCGCTTCGGTCTCCGGCAGGAAGCGCGTGGCCAGCCAGATGCCGATCAGCCCGATCGGCACATTGATCAGGAAGATCCAGTGCCAGCTGAAATAGGTGGTGATGAAACCGCCGACCGGCGGCCCGACGAGCGGCCCGAGCAATGCCGGAACGGTCAGCCACGACATCGCGGCGACGAGTTCGCTCTTCGGCGTGGCGCGCACCAGCACAAGCCGTCCCACCGGCGTCATCATGGCGCCGCCAATGCCCTGCAGGAAGCGTGAGACCACGAAGGCCGGCAGCGAATTCGACACCGCGCAAGCGACCGATCCGACGATGAACACGGCAATCGCGGCGCGAAACACGGTCTTGGCGCCAAAATGGTCGGCCATCCAGCCGCTGATCGGAATGAACACCGCCAGCGATACCAGATAGGCGGTCAGCGCCAGCTTGAGCGCCACCGGGCTGGTCTGGAGGTCGACGGCGATCGCCGGCAGCGACGTTGCGATAACGGTCGAATCCATGTTTTCCATGAAAAGGGCGACCGCCAGGATAAGCGGAATGGTGCGGTTCATGGAGCGCGTCCGGATTCGATTGTTGCCGACCGGGCTAAGCCGACAGGCAGGGCGGTTACCACGGGTTGCGTTGGATGTCGCCTTAACTTGCTGTCACATTTGTGCGACCTGGCACCGGGCATGCCCAACAAAACTCCGGAGCAGCGCAGTCGGCGAGGCGGCCGCTTCGGCTTTCGCCAATCACCAGCGGTGAATGCCGGTCGCCATCCGTCACCGCGAAAGGCATTAAGCTGAGTCCGCGGCCCTGTCGTGCACAAGCAATCGGCTTTTCAACGGCGACGGGACGTGTTACGAGCCAGCGCCAATCCTGAAAGGGAAGAAGACGAGTCGGCGCTGTCCATCCGGTCCAGCGCTTTTCATGCATTCCGAGGGCTGGCCATGGCAAAGATTATCGAAACGTCCACAGGCGCATTGGCGCTGACCTTTGACGATGTGCTGCTGCAGCCGGGTCATTCCGAGGTCATGCCCGGCGAAACCGATATCGGCACCCGCATTGCCGGCGACATCGACCTCAACGTGCCGATCCTCTCCGCCGCCATGGATACCGTCACCGAGGCGCGTCTCGCCATCGCCATGGCCCAGGCCGGCGGCATCGGCGTCATCCACCGCAATTTCTCGCCGGCCGAACAGGCCGAGCAGGTGCGGCAAGTCAAGAAGTTCGAATCCGGCATGGTGGTGAACCCCGTCACCATCGGCCCCGATGCGACGCTCGCCGACGCCCTGGGGCTGATGCGCAACTACAGCATCTCGGGCATTCCGGTGGTCGAGAATGGCGGCGCTGGCGGGCACACGGTCGGACGGCTGGTCGGCATACTGACCAACCGCGACGTGCGCTTCGCTTCCGACCCGGGCCAGAAAGTCTACGAGTTGATGACCCGTGAGAACCTGATCACGGTCAAGGAAAATGTCGATCAGGACGAGGCCAAGCGGCTCCTGCACCAGCACCGCATCGAAAAGCTGGTCGTGGTCGATAGCGGCGGCAATTGCGTCGGATTGATCACCGTCAAGGACATCGAGAAGTCGCAGCTCAACCCGCACGCCACCAAGGACGTGCAGGGGCGCTTGCGCGCGGCGGCCGCCACCAGCGTCGGCGATGACGGTTTTGAGCGCGCCGAGCGGCTCATCGATGCCGGCGTCGACCTTTTGGTGATCGACACCGCGCATGGTCACTCGCAACGCGTGCTAGATGCGGTGACGCGGGCCAAGAAACTGTCCAATTCGGTCCGCATCCTGGCCGGCAACGTCGCCACTTCAGAAGGCACGCTGGCGTTGATCGATGCCGGCGCCGATGCCGTCAAAGTCGGCATCGGGCCGGGTTCCATCTGCACCACCCGCATCGTCGCCGGCGTCGGCATGCCGCAGCTTTCTGCGATCATGTCGGCGGTCGAGACGGCGCAGAAATCGGGCGTCTCGGTCATCGCCGATGGCGGCATAAAATATTCCGGCGATCTCGCCAAGGCGCTCGCCGCCGGCGCCAGTGCCGCCATGATCGGGTCGCTGCTGGCCGGCACCGACGAGAGCCCGGGCGAAGTCTATCTGCACCAGGGCCGCTCGTTCAAAGCCTATCGCGGCATGGGCTCGGTCGGCGCCATGGCGCGTGGCTCAGCCGATCGCTATTTCCAGGCCGAGGTTCGCGACACGCTGAAACTGGTGCCGGAAGGCATCGAAGGGCAGGTGCCTTACAAAGGACCTGTGTCCGGCGTGCTGCACCAGCTTGCCGGCGGCCTGAAAGCCGCTATGGGTTATGTCGGCGGGCGCGACCTTGCCGATTTCCGCGACCGCGCCACCTTTGTACGCATATCCAACGCCGGACTTCGTGAAAGCCACGCCCATGACGTCACGATCACCCGCGAAAGCCCGAATTACCCCGGCGGAGCCTAACCAGTTCGCACGAAGCCTGACGGCAATGATGCTGCGGCTGTCGCGCCACGCTGCCGCGCTCTGTTTTGTCTGCGCGGGGGTTTTCGTCGCCATGACGGCGATGGAGTTCCTCTATTTCCGCCAGCTGAGCGGCGGCCTGCCGTCGCTCGATTTGCGCTTTGCCGGGTTCACCCCGGACGAGGGCATGGCCTGGCTGACGGCACTCGGGCGTCGCGGCAGCGAGATCAGACTGGTCTGGCATTACCTGACCTTCGACCTGCTGTTTCCGGCGCTGCTGTCGCTGACATTGGTCAGCCTGATCCTAGCCACCGGGCGGCGGCTGAAGAACTTCCGGGCTCTGTCCGTCCAGCTTCAGTCGCTGTTCGCGCTCGTCCTGGTGCTGCCGTACACGCTTGCCGATTATGCGCAGAACATCGCGGTGGCCCGCATGCTCTCCGATTTCCTGTCGGCCAATCCGGACTCGCTGTCCTTCGCCTCGGCGCTGATCGTCATCAAATTCGCGCTTCTGGCGATACCGGTGATCGTCATCGCGGTATTTCACCTGGCCGCTCAGAAACAGCGCTGACTGCCCTTCTCCCACAAGGGGAGAAAGTCTGGCGAATGCTACAAATCGAACAGCGCGATCTTGCGCTTGTCGAACTTGATGGCAAGCTCGCCGCGCACCAGCTTGAGCGCCGCCTCGCCGAACACGGCGCGTCGCCAGCCTTGCAAGGCCGGCACGTCGGCGTCCTCGCCCTCGGCGGCGATGCGGTCGATGTCGTCGCTCGAGGCCAGCACCTTCGAAGCGACGCCCTCCTTTTCTGCGACGATCCGCAACAGCACTTTCAGCAGTTCCGCGGCGGCATTGGAGCCTTCGGGCGGCTGAAAACTCTTCGGCAGCTTCGGCATCTCTTCCCTGGGCAAGGCAAGCGCGCTGTTGACCGCGCCAAGCAGCGCCGTTGCCGTCGCCGAGCGTTCCCAGCCTTTCGGCGTGGTGCGCAGCTTGCCGAGTGCTGCCGCATCGCGCGGCGCCTGCTGCGCCACCTCGTAGATGGCGTCGTCCTTGAGCACCCGGCCGCGCGGCACGTCGCGTTCGCGCGCCTCGCGTTCGCGCCATGCCGCCACCGCTTGCACGATCGCCAGCTCCTGCGGCTTGCGCAGCCGCATCTTCAGCCGCTTCCAAGCGTCCTCCGGATGCGGATCGTAGGTTTCGCGTGCGGTCAGCACGTCCATCTCTTCGTTCAGCCAGTGGGCGCGGTTTTCCCGCACCAGCTCGGCGCTGAGGTGCTGGTAGACCTCGATCAGATGGGTGACGTCGGCAAGCGCGTAGTCGAGCTGTTTCTCGGAAAGCGGCCGGTGGCGCCAGTCGGTGAAACGTGAGGACTTGTCGAGCCGGGCGCCGGTGATTTTTTGGACGAGCTGGTCATAGGAGACGCTGTCGCCGAAGCCGCAAACCATCGCCGCCACCTGGGTGTCGAACACAGGATGCGGCACCAGATCGCCGAGATGAACGATGATTTCGATGTCCTGGCGCGCCGCATGGAAGACTTTGACGACCGCCTCGTTGGCCATCAGCCTGAAGAACGGCTTCAGGTCGATATCGGGTGACAGCGGGTCGATCAGCGCCGTCACCCCGGGTGCTGCCATCTGGATCAGGCAGAGAATCGGCCAAAAGGTCGTCTCGCGAATGAATTCGGTGTCGACTGTGACGAAATCCGACTTTTCGAACGTGGCGAGAGCGGTCTCGAGTTCTTTTTGGGTGGTGATGACGTGCATCAAATCGCTTTTGGCAAAGTGTAAGGTCTCCTTCAATTTCAGCCGCGCGGGCTTTCGTCAAGCCGCTGTCGGGGTTTCAAGACCTGACGGGCCGTCATCATTGCCTGGCAGGCCCGTCGGAATCATCGTTGCGCTTGGCCAGCCGGGCGAACACCGTCGATGTGCGCAAAAGGCCGATGAAACGGCTGCGATGGCCGGCCGGCACGCCCGATCGCACCTGCATCCGGTACAGGATGACGACGACGAAGATGGCATAGACGGTGGCGGTGAACACGAACAGCGCGCTTGGCCCGAAATACTGCATCGCCGTCGAGGCGGCGAACGGCCCGCCAATGGCGCCGAAGGAATAGAACAGCATCAGCGCCGCGTTGATCAGCACGAACTCGCCCTTGTCGGCGCGGTCGTTCGAGTGCGCCGCCGACAGCGAATAGAGTGGCATGGCGAAGCAGCCGAAGATGAAGACGATCACGAAGTTGAGGGACGGGTCGCTGCGCGCCCAGAACACCAGTGCCAGCGACGCCAGCAGCGCGCAGCACGTCGTTATCAGCAGCACCGAACGCCGGTCCCAGCGGTCGGACAGGTAGCCGAGCGGATATTGGATGATGGCGCCGCCGAATATGCCGACGCTGACGAAGGTTACGACGTCGGTGACCGACATGCCGATCTGTTCGGCATAGACCGGCGACAAGGTGCGAAAAGCGCTGTTGGTGACGCCGACGGCGATGCAGCCGAAGCAGCCGAGCGGCGAGATCCGCCAGACGCGGGCGAGGTCGAGCTTGACGTCTTCGGGCGGGGTCGGGTTGGAGCGATCGCCGAGCGACACCGGCACCAGCGAGAGCGTGATCATGATCGACATGACGGCGAAGATGGCGAAACCGCCGGCGCCGACGATCGGGATCAGGAACTGTGCGCCGGTGACCGAACCGATGTCGACCATCCGGTAGATGGCCAGCACCCGCGCGCGGTCCTTGTTGGCGGCCCCGGAATTGAGCCAGGCTTCCATGATGGTGAACAGGCCGGCGAAGCAGAAGCCGCCGGCGAGACGCAACGCGCACCACATGACCGGGTCGACGACCAGCACCAAAAGCAATGTCCCGGCCGAAGCGATCGCCGCCAGCGCGGAAAACGCGCGGACATGGCCGACGGCCTTCATGATGTGGGTGACGGCGAGGCAGCCGAGCAGGAAGCCGGCGAAATAGAACGTCCCCATCAGGCCGATGGTCGAGGCCGAAAACCCCTCCTGCGCCCCGCGCAATGCGATCAAGGTGCTCTGCAGGCCGTTGCCGCCGAGCAGGATGCCGGCGGCAATAAGGAGCGGGATCAGCGGGCGCATGGAGGACATGAAGGAGGGCCTGTCGTTGATCCTTCTTGAACCATCGCCCACGCCAATGCCAGCGGCAATTGCCGGCGGTTGGCAGGCCAGCGCCGGCTATCAACGCATCAGTTTGATTTTAGCTGGGAATCCTTCGCGCTGCCGATGGCCGCCCTACCGAAGAATTCTGTTTGTCATCAGCCATTTGACGGAGCGGGGCCACGCGTAATTCGCACCCATCCGCAGATCGGTAAAACCCTGCGAAACAGGTTGCCCGCTATCAGCGTCGAGGATGCGAATGAACATCGTATGCTCTGTTCGGCTGACGCGCGTTACGACGCCCAGCAAGGCAAGAGACGCGCCGTGCTCTTTGGCGATCTTGCTTTCACAGCCGCCGCAATTGCGCAATCCGTGCGGCGCCACCGCCTGCTCATCCCCGGCTGGCACATCAAGCACTGTAAAACGCCCTGACTGGGAGAGCATGTCCTTCGCCATTTGTGCCGACTCGGACAGATAGCGCCTATCATGTTCATCCGGGGGAATTATGCCTGCGCCAGCGCTCTTGTCTTCCAATTCGAAAGGAAACACCTCGATGGACATCGGCTTTGTCTGTGCGTGTGCAATTGCGCAGGTGCCGACAAGCAGCATCACCAGGACAGTCAACGTGCGAATGCGCATGGTAGTCCTCCCGCCAATGTGACGGCCATTGTACACGGCTCGGCCACGCTGATCACGATCAGGCGGAGGAAATTCTACACTTTGACTGTGGTGCGGAGTTTTCACACAGCCACGGACGAATGCCGAAGTTCGAATCAAGATGCTGCCGGGCGACGCCTGCCTTGACAAAGGCGGCCTCTCATGTGCTTTTCGCGCAAATTTTCGGGCCGGGCCATCATGCCTTGGCCGCAATCAGACATCCGGACTTAGCCATGACAATGCATCGTTACCGCAGCCATACCTGTGCCCAGTTGAGGAAAAGCGACGTCGGCTCTTCCGTTCGCCTTTCGGGCTGGGTGCATCGCGTACGCGATCATGGCGGCCTGCTGTTCATCGATTTGCGCGACCACTATGGCCTGACGCAGATCGTCGCCGACCCGGATTCGCCGGCTTTCAAGATTGCCGAGACGGTGCGCGGCGAATGGGTCGTCCGCGTCGACGGCGAGGTCAAGGCCCGTCTGGCCGAGACCGCGAACGCCAATTTGCCGACCGGCGAAATCGAGGTTTTCGCGCGCGAGATCGAAGTCCTGTCGGCGGCCAAGGAACTGCCGCTGCCGGTGTTCGGCGAGCCGGACTATCCCGAGGACATCCGTCTCAAATACCGCTTCCTCGATTTGCGCCGCGACACGCTGCACAAGAACATCGTGGCGCGCACGAAGATCATCGCCGAGATGCGCAAGCGCATGGGCGAGGTCGGCTTCACCGAATTCTCGACGCCGATCCTGACCGCTTCGTCGCCCGAAGGCGCGCGCGATTTCCTGGTGCCGTCGCGCATCCATCCCGGCACTTTTTACGCGTTGCCGCAGGCGCCGCAGATATACAAGCAATTGATCATGGTTTCGGGCTTCGACCGTTACTTCCAGATAGCGCCTTGCTTCCGCGACGAGGACCCGCGCGCCGACCGGCTGCCGGGCGAATTCTACCAACTCGACCTGGAAATGAGCTTCGTCGAGCAGGACGACATTCTGGCGACCATGGAGCCGGTGATGCGGGGCGTGTTCGAGACCTTTGCCGCCGGCAAGCCGGTGACGCAGGAGTTTCCGCGCATCGCCTATGACGTCGCCATGCGCAAATACGGCACCGACAAGCCGGACCTGCGCAACCCGATCGAGATGCAGGCGGTCTCCGAACATTTCCGCGAGTCCGGCTTCAAGGTGTTCGCCAACATCCTTGCCAACGACCCGAAGGCCGAGGTCTGGGCCATTCCGGCCAGGACCGGCGGTTCACGCGCTTTCTGCGACCGGATGAATTCCTGGGCGCAAGGCGAGGGCCAGCCGGGCCTCGGCTACATCTTCTGGCGCAAGGAGGGCGAAAAGCTCGAAGGCGCCGGCCCGCTCGCCAAGAACATCGGCGAGGAGCGCACCGAGGCAATCCGCCTCCAGCTCGGTCTTGCCGATGGCGACGCCGCCTTCTTCGTCGCCGGCGACCCGAAAAAGTTCGTCTCGTTCGCGGGCGCGGCGCGCACCCGCGCCGGCGAGGAGCTGAACTTGGTCGATCGCGACCGTTTCGAACTATGCTGGATCGTCGACTTTCCCTTCTTCGAATGGAACGAGGACGAGAAAAAAATCGATTTCGCCCACAACCCGTTCTCGATGCCGCAGGGCGGCATCGATGCGCTCAACGGTGAGGATCTGCTCGGCATCAAAGCGTTCCAGTATGACATGGTCTGCAATGGTTTCGAGATCGCCAGCGGCGGCATCCGCAACCATCTGCCGGAAACCATGGTCAAGGCATTCGAGACTGTCGGGCTCAATCGCGAGACGGTCGAGGAGCGCTTCGGCGGCCTCTACCGCGCGTTCCAGTACGGCGCACCGCCGCATGGCGGCATGGCGGCCGGCATCGACCGCGTCGTCATGCTGCTGGTCGGTGCCAGGAACCTTCGTGAAGTGACGATGTTCCCGATGAACCAGCAGGCCTATGATCTGTTGATGAGCGCGCCGTCGGAAGCCAGCCCGCAGCAGCTTCGCGAATTGTCGCTGCGCGTCGCAGTGACCAAGAAAGAGGGTTAAAAACCTCCCGCAACCGACTCTATTGATTCATAAAAAAGCCCGGCATCGCTGCCGGGCTTTTTGCTTTCAAGGGATCGCTCCGGTCAATCTTCGTTCGCCTTGACCGTCACGCCAAGCGTCTTCGTCAGGTCCGCCGGGTTGGACATGGCGCCTGCCATGATCAGCGCGAACGGCACCGCTGCCGGCGGCTCGGCCAGGATCTCGATGCTCTGCGGATCGTCGAGATATTTGCCGACCGCAGCCGACACCTGCGCCGTCAATTCCGGATTGTTGAGCTGCGCCATGCCGAAAGGCACGACCGCCTTGGCCTGGTTGGCGATGTCCTTGCCGGACATGCCTTGCTGCTTGCCGACATAGTCCAGCACCTTGTTGGTCAGCGAATCGTCGTCGAAGCGGATCGAAGCGCTGTTGAACGAAAGCTGCTGCAAGACGCCAAGCATGGCCATGCCTTGCGCCGAATTGTCGGCGCCTTGGGGCTGCGCCGCCATCTTCTTCTGCATCTCCTGCAGCGACTTGATGACGTCGAGCGTGTAGCCGCCGAAACCGAAGGTCATGCCGAGCGTTCCGGCATTGTCGACAGCGATGTCGTATTTCGACAGCTCCATCTTGCCGTCCGCAGGCTGCCAGGTGCCCTCCATGGCAAGGTTTCCGGTGATGTTCTGGTAGCCGAGCGCGTTGATCACGTCCTTGGACTTCGGGTCCTCGACCAGCGTCAGGTCGGCATTGAACTTTTCCGTGGTGCCGGAAAACGCCATCGCCTTGCCGTCGGCCGGCGGGGTGATTTCGATGGCGAGCCCATCCATCGAGAAGGCGGTCTTGTCGGCGACCTTGACCGTCATGTTGTCGAGCTCGGCCGATTCATACATCATCATTGAACCGAGCGGGCCTGTGGCGCCGTCGGCCGGAACCGTCATGTCGTGGATGATGAAGGGGCTGAGGTCGAGCGTGACGCCGTTTTCGCTGTGCTGGAATGCCGAAGTCGAGACGGTTTCGATTTCATAACCGCCATTGGCTTCGGTCACGCCTTCGAGCTTGATGTCGCCGATCTTGAGCGCTTCCTTTTCGGCCGCCGGCTTGAGGGCCACGCCCTGCAGCACCATGCTGGAGGCATCGCCCGTCACCCCGGTCCAGGAGATGTCGACGCCCTGCGCGGCGAGAGCCGCCTTCAGCCGGTCGGCGACCGCCGCATCCTGCGCGAGGGCCGCATTCAGCGGCAGCGTCAGCAGCAAGGTCGAAAAAGCGAGTTTGTTGAGTGTCGAGCGTCTGATCGTCATCGCGGTTCCCTGAGAGTGTGCTGAAGATTTTTCAATTCGTTGCGCCGTTACCCTTCCGTGACGAACTGGACGGGAAAAAGGCGTTCCGCCGCACAATGGTCGAAAACCACGGCGAAAGGCAAATCCGATCCATTGCCATAGAGCTGTGATGTAACCGATTGATGTTGGTCGGCGCAGCAGTGCGTCCAGTTCGTGTTGCGGATAGGCTGCCCCACTCAGGCGCCTCTTGCCGCGAATCACCCACTCGGCTAGTCCCAGCCCATGGGAAAAAGGCTTTTGCCGCCTGGCGATGGCGGTGGCGACAACATCGAGCCGGTCGATCTGAAGAAAGCGCTGGAAGAGCGCTATCTCGCCTATGCGCTGTCGACCATCATGCACCGGGCGCTGCCGGATGTGCGCGACGGGCTGAAGCCGGTCCATCGCCGCATCATGCATGCCATGCGGTTGCTCAGGCTCAACCCCGACCAGGGCTTCGCCAAATGCGCCCGCATCGTCGGCGAGGTGATGGGCAAGTTCCATCCGCATGGCGACCAGTCGATCTACGACGCGCTGGTGCGGCTGGCGCAGGATTTTTCGATGCGCTATCCCCTGGTCGACGGCCAGGGCAATTTCGGCAATATCGATGGCGATAACGCTGCCGCCATGCGCTACACCGAAGCGCGCATGACCGACGTGGCGACCGAGCTGCTGTCCGGCATCACCGAGAATGCGGTCGACTACCGGCCGACCTACAATGAGGAGGACGAGGAGCCGGTCGTGCTGCCCGGCGCCTTCCCCAACCTGCTCGCCAACGGCTCGTCCGG
Source organism: Mesorhizobium sp. WSM4829 (assembly GCF_055811475.1). Classification (NCBI taxonomy): domain Bacteria; kingdom Pseudomonadati; phylum Pseudomonadota; class Alphaproteobacteria; order Hyphomicrobiales; family Phyllobacteriaceae; genus Mesorhizobium; species Mesorhizobium sp. WSM4829. The sequence continues at coordinate 105,290 of NZ_JBVVQJ010000013.1, forward strand.
CATTGCCGTTGGCATGGCGACCTCGATCCCGCCGCACAATGCCGCCGAGCTCTGCGACGCCGCCCTGCATCTGATCGAGCAACCCGATGCGCCGGTGACGACGTTGATGGATTTCGTCCAAGGCCCGGATTTCCCGACCGGCGGCATCATCGTCGACAGCCGCGCCTCGATCCTCGAAGCCTACGAGACCGGTCGCGGTGGTTTCCGCGTCAGGGCGAAATGGAGCCAGGAGGACCAGGGCAGGGGCACCTGGAGCATCGTCGTCACCGAAATCCCCTATGGCGTCCAGAAGGCGCGGCTGATCGAAAAGATCGCCGAGCTGCTGATGGCGCGCAAATTGCCGCTGCTCGAGGACATCCGCGACGAGAGTGCCGAGGATATCCGCGTCGTTTTGGTGCCGAAGAGCCGTTCGGTCGATCCCGGCATCCTGATGGAATCGCTGTTCAAGCTGACCGAGCTCGAAAGCCGCTTTCCGCTCAACATGAACGTCCTGTCGCGCGGCAAGATACCCAACGTGCTGTCGCTGAAAGGCGTGCTCAAGGAATGGCTGGAGCACCGCCGCGAGGTGCTGATCCGCCGCTCCAGGCATCGCCTCGGCGAGATCGAAAGGCGGCTGGAGATCCTCGCCGGCTATCTGATCGCCTATCTCAACATCGACGAGGTGATCAGGATCATCCGCGAGGAGGACGAGCCCAAGCAAGTGATGATGGCGCGCTGGTCGCTCACCGACAACCAGGCCGAAGCCATCCTCAACATGCGGCTGCGTGCCCTGCGCAAGCTCGAGGAATTCGAGATCCGCAAGGAATTCGACGGTCTCACCACCGAGAAGAAGCAGATCGAGGCGCTGCTCGCGTCCGACGCCCGGCAGTGGTCGATGATCAAGTGGGAGGTCTCCAGCATCCGCGAGAAATTCGGACCGGAAACCGCGCTCGGCAAGCGCCGCACCCAGTTCGCCGACGCCCCCGAACATGACCTGACCGACATCGCCCATGCCATGATCGAGCGCGAGCCGGTCACCGTGGTCGTTTCGGAAAAGGGCTGGCTCAGGGCGATGAAAGGTCATCTGACCGACCATTCGTTGCTGACCTTCAAGGAGGGCGACAGCCTCAAGCTGGCCTTCCACGCCCAGACCACCGATAAGGTGCTGGTCTTCACCACCGGCGGCAAGTTCTACACGATCGGCGCCGACCGGCTGCCGGGCGGGCGCGGCCATGGCGAACCGATCCGCATCATCGTCGACATGGACAACGACCAGGACATCGTCACCGCCTTTGTCCATGATCCCAAGCGCAAGCTGCTGTTGGTGTCGCACGACGGTAACGGCTTCATCGTGCCGGAAGAGGAAGTCGTCGCCAACACCCGCAAGGGCAAGCAGGTGATGAATGTCAAGGCGCCCGACGAGGCCCAACGCTGTATGCCGGTCGCCGGTGACCATCTCGCCATCGTCGGCGAGAATCGCAAGATGCTGGTCTTCCCGCTCGCCGAAATCCCTGAAATGGGGCGCGGCAAGGGCGTTCGCCTGCAGAAATACAAGGATGGCGGCGTCCTCGACCTCAAGACCTTCACGCTCGCAAGCGGTCTCTCCTGGCAGGATTCTGCCGACCGCACCTTCACCAAATCACGTGAAGAGCTGGTCGAATGGATCGGCGCCCGAGCCTCGGCTGGACGCATGGTGCCGAAGGGATTCCCGAGGACGGGGAAATTCGGGTAGGTAATCTCCCCCCTTGAGGGGGAGATGTCGCCGAAGGCGACAGAGGGGGTCGGAACGTTCAGGCGCGACGCGACCTCTTATTGCGACAGAGGAGGCTGGGGCTTCACGCGCGGCGACCCCCTCTGGCCTGCCGGCCATCTCCCCCTCAAGGGGGGAGATTAGCAGTTCCATCCAAACATTTGGAATGTCGTCACGATTGCTGCACTATCATGGCGCATAAGCATCGCTACATAAGACGCGGACACACGCGTTTGGGAGAAACAGGCACTTGAAGGAAACCAGGGTTCGGAAACCGGAAGGGCAGCAACGCCTGTTCGGCCTGTCGACGCCGGTCAGATCCGCGGTCATTCCGCCGCTGTCGGCGGCGCGGTGGCTGCTGGTGCTGATCGTTGCCGCCGGGGTCTATTTCTTTCATGGTTTCCTGGTCCCGGTGCTGGCTGCTCTGGTCATCGCCTTTGCCAGCTGGCCGCTCTATCGGCGGTTGCTTGCTGCCGTCGGCGGCAACCGCACGGTCGCCGCGACATTGGCGATCCTGTTCATCCTGACCTTCCTGGTGGTGCCGATCGCGCTCGCCGGCGCCTACGCCAGCAACGAAGTCCGCGAATGGGTTGGCTGGGCGATCGAGACCAACCGCCATGGTGCGGTGACCCCGCACTGGATCGCCACGCTGCCGGTGGTCGGCGACTGGCTGAACGAGCAGTGGACGCGCAATCTCGGCCATCCCGGCGGCATCGGCGAACTGATCCAGCTGATCAGCGGCGCCAACATCGGCAGCATCTACCGCGGCGTGCTGGCCGCCGGCGGCAGCGCCTTCGGCCTTCTGCTGGCGCTGCTGTTCATGATGATCGCGCTGTTCTTTGCCTATCGCGACGGCGAGCATTTCGCCGGCCAGGTCGACCGTCTCGGCGAACGCATCCTGCCGACCAGGTGGGAGCGGATTTCACGCGTCGTGCCGGCGACGATTTCCTCGACGGTGACCGGCATGACCATTATCGCCATCGGCGAGGGGGTGGTGCTGGGCGTGGCCTACTGGCTGGCCGGCGTGCCGTCGCCGGTGACGCTGGGCGCCCTGACCGGCATCATGGCGCTGATCCCCGGCGGCGCACCGCTGTCCTTCACGCTTGTTTCGATCTATCTCGCCGCCAGCGGCTCGCCGATGGCCGGTTTGGCGCTGTTCATCTGGGGAAGCGTCGAACTGTTCATCGTCGACAAGACATTGCGGCCGAAGCTGGTCGGCGGCCCGATAAAGCTGCCGTTCCTGCCGACCTTTTTCGGCCTGGTCGGCGGCGTCAAGACGATGGGCTTTCTTGGCCTGTTCATCGGTCCGGTGCTGATGGCGTTGCTGGTCGCGATCTGGCGCGAATGGCTGCGCGAGGTGGAATTGGCCGACGAGCTTGCCCCCGCAGCGCCGGCGGAACTCGAAGGGGCGCCGCCGCAAATCGAAATCGTTGCCGAGAAGAAGTCTCAGGCCGGGTGACGGACTGCAAGGCTGGCGCGGCGTTTTCGCCCCTCAAGCAGCTGCCATAGCGAATGGACAACCAGCGTGACGATCAGGATCGCGCCGCCGATCAGGCTGTTGCGCGACGGCGTCTCGGCAAAGATCATCCACATCCAGACCGGCGCCAGCACGGTTTCGAGCAGATAGAACATCGCCACTTCCGGTCCCGAAATATATTTCGGTCCGTTGGCGAGGCAGAAGAACGAGATCGGCATGATGACGGCGCCGTTGAAGATGATCCACCATGGCGCGTTTACCTGAAACCCTTCGCCCGAAACCATGAACACCGCGACGGCCAGGGGCAGGATCACGCCGATCAGCGAAGCGAACCCCATGTCCTTGCCGCTGGCGCGCGAGATGGTGATGGCCAGCGCGATGAAGAAAGCCGAGCACAGCGCCATGAGGTCACCGAACAGGTGGCCGGTGCCGATCGAATCGCCGACGATGATCGCGACGCCGACGATCATGGCCAGCATCGCCATCACGGTGACCAGTCGCGGTCGCTCCTTCAGGAACAGCCAGGACAGCAGCGCCGCGAACACGGTGTTGAAGGCCAGGATGAAGACCAGGTTGGCGGTCGTGGTGTGATAGATACTGATGACGAAGGTAACCGAGGTCAGGCCGTAGCACAGGGCGACGACGAGCCCTGACCAGCCGGGGATGAGCTGGGGCGCGTTACGGCTCAGCGAGCGCCACACAGCCCAGATGATCAGCGCCGCGACCAGGGTGGTGCCGGTGCGCAGCAGGAGGATCGTCCATGCGCCGCCGTCGGCGAGCCGGATCAATGGAATGTCGATGGTCAGCGTCAGCCCGCCGATGGCGGTGATGAGAAGGCCTTTTTGATGATCGTTGTGGGACGACATGGCAGTTCCCGCAATGAATTTGGAGGCGGCCAGCACGCGCTATTGCACACTCTCCCGCCAAGCGGAAAGGCCAGCAGGCGCTCCCTGGAAACAGTTTAAGATTGGACTTTGGAAAAACTATTCAGCGCGAAACCGCTTCGTGGTCGTAGCGTTCCCAGCCTTTCGGGCCGAGATGCTCCTGCGGCATGAAGCGCATCTTATAGTTCATCTTGCGCGAGCCGTTGACCCAGTAGCCGAGATAGACATGGGGCAAGCCCATCGCCCTGGCGCGAGCGATGTGGTCGAGGATCATGAAGGTGCCGAGCGAGCGGTCCTCGAAGTCCGGGTTGAAGTAGGAATAGACCATCGACAGGCCATCGGCCATCTTGTCGGTGAGGGCGACTGCGATCAGCTCGCCCTGACCCTTGCCGGTGATAAAGCTGTCGGGGCCACGGCGCCGGTATTCGATGACCTTGGTGTCGACATGCGTGTCCTCGACCATCATGGCGTAGTCGAGCACCGTCATGTCGGACATGCCGCCGCGGCGATGGCGGGCATCGAGATAGCTGCGGAACAGCGAATACTGCTCGGTCGACGGTTGCGCGTCGTGCATCGCGCCGATGAGGTCTGAATTGTGCTGTATCACCCGCTTCATATTGCGGCTGGCAGTGAATTCCTGCGCCAGGATGCGCACCGAAACGCAGGCGCGGCAGGTCTCGCAGGCCGGCCGGTAAGCGATGTTCTGCGATCGCCGGAAGCCGCCTTGCGTCAACAGGTCGTTCATCTCCGATGCCTTGTCGCCGACCAGATGCGTGAACACCTTGCGCTCGAACTGGCCCTCAAGATACGGGCATGGCGACGGCGCGGTCAGGAAGAACTGCGGCGACTGGGTTGGATGCTGCGTCATCGACCCTTGGAAACACTCCTGCGAATCATCATACCTTTGGCGCGCACGGCGAAAAATTCAACAGGATTGTGAAAGCGTGGCTACCGGACGCCTTCACTTTGCACATAAATGCTCGCTGGGCCTGGTGAAAAGCTGTTTCAGCGGTCACTGCGGCTGACCACCGTGCCGAGCAGCAGGTCGTGCAGCGTGCGCTTGCGGTCGGCAAACAGCGACACCAGAAGGACCAGCGGCGTCAGGATGACGTTGCCGGCCCAGAACAGAACCGAATGGACCACCGCCGTCAGCCCGTCGATGCGGGTGCCGTCGAGACGGTCGAGCCGGATCCCCATCATCTTCATGCCTGTCGTGGCCTGGTCGGCGCTGCCGAGCGTGTTCCAGATGTAGAGGATGGCGACGGCCGGCACGAGGATGGAAAACAGCATCCAGCCAAGGCCAAGCGTCAAAATCCCGAGTAAGAACACCAGGATCGCGAACGGAATGGTGAGCAGCGCGACGATGCAATAATCGATGATGAAGGCGAGGACACGCCGCGTGCGCACGCCATCATAGGCCCTGACATCATCGAGCCTGCTGATTTCGCCGTCGAGAACGCGCGCGTTCATGTCATTTCCTCGCAATCAGGCCCGGCATAGGGTGCGGACCGCCTGGTGTTGAAATGGTGAAGTCCTGCGGCGGAATCAAGATCGAGCCTTTTTTCGGCCCTGCTACCGGAGGCAACGCCGAATGTAGACTGGATCGGTTGAATTTGCGGTACGGATGACGTTAGCTTGCTGCAGCGCAACAAATACGGCAAAAGCGCCCAACGGCGAGGGACAGGGCCAATATGGACTACGACATGCTGGTCATCGGCAGCGGGCCCTCAGGGCGCCGCGCCGCGGTGCAGTCGGCCAAGCTCGGAAAATCCGTGCTGGTGGCCGACAGGGGCCGGCGCCTTGGCGGCGTGTCCGTGCATACCGGCACCATCCCGTCGAAGACCTTGCGGGAAACCGTGCTCAACCTCTCGGGCTGGCGCGAGCGCGGCTTCTACGGGCGCGGCTACCGGGTCAAGCAGGATATATCGGTCGGTGATCTGATCGAACGCCTGCACAAAACGCTCGATCACGAGGTCGAGGTGCTGCAGCACCAGTTCATGCGCAACACGGTCAAGAGCGTGCGCGCCACAGTCAAGTTTCTCGGTCCCAACAGAGCCAGCCTGACGACGGATACCGGTGACTACAGCGAGGTCGGTTTTGCGCATGCGCTGATCGCGGTCGGCACCCGCCCGCACCGGCCGCGCGACGTGCCCTTCGACAAGATCCGTGTCTTCGACAGCGACGAAATGCTGGAACTCGAGCGCCTGCCGCGGACGCTGACGGTGATCGGCGCCGGCGTCATCGGCGTCGAATACGCGACGATCTTTTCGGCGCTCGACGTGCCGGTGACGCTGGTCGAGCCGCGCGACAGCATCCTCGATTTCGTCGACCGTGAGATCGTCGACGATTTCATCCATCAGATGCGCGACCGCGGCATGACGATCCGGCTCGGCAGTGCGATCAAGGAGATCGCCTCGAAACCAGACTATGCCGAGGTGACGCTTGCCGACGGCCGCAGCATACGCTCGGAGATGGTGCTTTATGCGGCGGGGCGCACCGGCAATGTCGGCGGGCTCGGACTCGATGTGATCGGCATCGAGGCCGACTCCCGGGGCCGCATCAAGGTCGACCCGCAGAGCTTCCGGACCAGTGCGCCGAACATCTATGCCGCCGGTGACGTCATCGGCTTTCCGAGCCTCGCCTCGACCTCGATGGAGCAGGGCAGGGTGGCCGCCTGCCATGCCTTCGGCGTGCCGTTGCCACCGCCGCCGGAAACCTTTCCCTACGGCATCTACGCCGTGCCGGAAATCTCGACCGTCGGCCAGTCCGAGGAGCAGGTGCGCGAGGGCGGCGGCGCCTATGAGGTCGGCGTGGCGCGCTTCCGCGAAACCTCGCGCGGCCATATTATGGGCGTCAACACCGGCTTCCTGAAGCTTCTGTTCTCGATCGAAACGCGCCGGCTGCTCGGCGCGCATATCGTCGGCGAGGGCGCAACCGAACTGATCCACATCGGCCAGGCGGTGATCAATCTCGGTGGCACCGTCGATTTTTTCGTTAACAACACCTTCAACTATCCGACGCTGGCCGAAGCCTACAAGATCGCCGGGCTGGATGCCTGGAACCGGATGGGGCGGGCATAGGGCGACGGGCTCATCAATTCGCCTGCGCGATCGCGGCTGCCGGGCCTGCCAGCCACTGCCTGACGATTTCAGCATCCCGGTCGCCGATTTCATGGCCGGAGGCGATGGTGTGGGCCTCGACCGCGGCGCCATGCGATTCGAGCAATGCGACCAACGCCGGGGCGAAGGGCGCGTAGGTCAGGTCATCTGCGCCGGCGATGATCAGCACGCGCGCTTTGGACAGATCGGCCGGGGGCACGTCGTCGAGCACCGCCATCGGGCGCAGCAACGCTGCCCGTTCGATGCGGCCGGAATGCAAAAGCATCACGCTCGAAACCAGATTGGCGCCGTTCGAATAGCCGAGGAAACTCGTCCGGGCGAGATCGAGACCGTGGCGCTTCGCGGCCGCGGTGATGAAGCCGGCGAAAGCGTCCGTCTCGGTGCGGATACTGTGCTGTTCGAAACGCGTCGGCGTGATCCGCGCGAACCAGCGGAAACCGTCCTCCTGGGCGACACGGCCGCGCACCGTCACCAACACCGCATGCGGTGCGATTTGCCGTGCCAGCGCCACCAGCGTCGTTTCGTCGACACCGGACCCGTGCAGCAGGAAAAGGCATTCGCCGCTTGCATCCACGGGCCGGTAAAGTCGGTAGAAAAACGGCAGGTCGCGCCGCAAAAAGCCGTCTTCCGGAGGTTTTTCGGCCATATTGCATCCTTTTGATTTCGTGTGGTTTTTATTCATTTGCCGGCTTCAAAACGGAATATTTTCGGGCTCCTTCAAAGTTGATTGAACCGGGCGCATTTCAGTCCGTTTGTTTGCCGATATGCTCCTGCGGGAGGAATCGAAGCGGTGCGTCCGGCGGTCGCATCGATCGCGGCATGAACAACCAGCTTTGAGGCCTTTTATCGATGACCATGCCAATTTCACCGGATCGCGGGCCGCGTATCCCGGATCGCGGGCCGCGTGCCGCGGAACGCGATACGCGCATCGATGTGTTCCGCGCTCTCGCTCTGCTGATCATATTCGTCGACCATGTGCCGGGCACGGTTTTCGAAACCCTGACCTACAAGAATTTCGGCTTTTCGGATGCCGCCGAGGCCTTCGTGCTGATCTCCGGCATGTCCGTCGCGCTCGCCTACGGCGCAAAATTCCAGTCCGGAGACCGGCTCCTGGCGACACTGAAATTGTGGCGCCGCGCCGGAGTGCTCTATGTCGCCCACATCGTCACGACGATGGCGGTGCTGGCCATCTTCTGCGCGGCGGCGATGTTCGCGAAGCGGCCGGACATGCTGACCCTGATCAACATCGAACCGTTGATCAGGGACCCGCAACATGTGCTGATCGGCATCGTCACGCTTGGCCATCAGCTTGGCTACAACAATATCCTGCCGGTCTATGCGGTGCTGCTGCTGATGGCGCCAACCTTCCTGCTGCTCATCAGCTACCGGCCTTTCACTGCGCTCACCCTGTCCGGAACTCTGTGGCTGGTTGCCGGGATCTACCAGATCGCCCCGCCGAATTACCCTGAGCCCGGCTTCTGGTTCCTCAATCCGCTGTCGTGGCAGTTCCTCTTCAACATCGGCCTGGCGAGCATGCTGTACATCAGGCGCGGCGGCGTCATTCCGGTCAATCGCTGGCTGGTCGGCGCGTCGGCGGCCTATGTCGCGACGGCTTTGGTCTGGGTGCACAGCCCGCTATGGGGGCACGTGTCGTGGCTGAACCTGCCCGTGGTGCTGACCGGCTTCGACAAGACCTTCCTGTCGCTGCCGAGGCTGCTGCACATCCTGGCGGTGAGCTATCTGATCGTGGCGTTTCCTTCTGTCTCCAACCTGTTCCGCACCAGCCGCGATCATCCGCTCGCCATATTGGGCAAGCGATCGCTGCCGGTTTTCATCGCCGGCACGCTGATCGCCATGTCGGCGCAGGTGATGAAGCTGATCAACCCGGGCGGATTTGCCTATGACAGCCTGCTGATCGCCGCCGGCATCGCCATGCAGTTCGCGCTCGCCTATTATCTCGAATGGCTGTCTTCTATTGGCGGCAACAGCAAGCCGGTCCGCAGCGCGGCGCCGCCGGTCCGTGCGTCCTTCGGCGTGGGCGGCATGGCGACTAGCAACCCCTAGAGATTTTTGCAGCCGAGTGGAATCACTTGGCGTCGCAGAAATGCGGCTAAAACAAATAGATAGAGCGGGATCCCAAGTTCAATTCGAATGCATCCCGCCCTAGTCCGGATAGTAATCGGGACAAAAAGGGCGGGGAGGCAGCGGTGCCGGATCGGTCGTGCTACGGTCGCGCTGGCTGTGGGTGACGAGCCCAAAGGTCCGGGCCCTGACCGAGGCTTGTACACGCGGGGGGTCACCTCGCGCTCCCTGCGGGCGGGGCAAGAACACTTGCCAGGCGCAGGAAACCGCGCCACGTATGAAATTAATTTGACGACCGGGCTCAGGCTGTCTTGGGCGGCGGTCCCGACGATGCCCTGACGACAAGCTCGACGCCAAGCGTCTCGCGCCGCACCGTGCCGTCGAAATCGAGGATCGTTCGCGCCGCCCGGCGGCCGATCTCGGCGATTGGCTGCGCGACCGTGGTCAGCGGAGGATCGCAAAGTGCGGCGTCAGGCACGCCGTCGAAGCCGACGACGGAGACGTCGCCGGGAACCGCAATGCCACGCGCGGCCAACCATTCGATCGCAACCATGGCGATCCGGTCCGACATCGCCAGGATGGCGGTCGGCTGCGCTGCCGAGGCGAAGATCGTTTCGAGGCCGGCGCTTGTGCTGGCTTCGTCGTTTTCGGTCTCGTATACCGGGATCCCGGCGGTATCGACGCCATACCGGGAAAACGCCTCGAAATAGCCGACGAGGCGATCGCGCGTGCCTGTGTAGAGGGCCGTCCGGACCTTCTCCGGCGAGACAAGGCCGGTGCTGCCGTCAGCGAAAGGCAGCGCCAGCACGGCGAAGCGCCGATGGCCAAGCTCGGCGAGATGCTGCGCCGCCAGGCGGGCGCCGGCGACATTGTCGACGCCGATGGCCGAAACGGTGTCGTCGTCGAAGCCGAGCTCAAGCGCGACAAAGGGGAGTTTGCGTTCGCGCGTCAGTTCGACAAGCCGTGAGCCGCCCTCGATGCAGAACAGGATGAAGCCGTCGACCAGCGCGCTCTGGATGTTCCAGGCAAGTTTTTCCTGGTTGCCGGCCGATACCAGCGCTATTCCCGCGCCGGTGGCGTCACAGGCCTCGGAAATGCCGGCCATCATAGCGCGGGCAAAGGGATCATCGAAGAAATAGGACAGCGGCTCGGTCGTGGCGACGCCGATCGCGTTGACCTTGCCGGCGCGCAGCAGCCGGCCCTTGGGGTCGGGACCGGCATAGCCCATCGCCTCGGCCGCCGCCTTGACCCGTTCGCGGACTTCCTCGCGCACTATTTCGGGACGGCTGAAGACGTTGGAGGCGGTGCCGTGCGAAACCCCGGCGGCCTTGGCGATGTCGGCCAGCCGGATGGGTCTGGTATTGCTTTCGCTGGATGATGCCATTTTTCTGCCTCCAGGCTGCTATCTAGCATCTTTGTTGGATCGATTCAAATTTTGCTTGACATCAGCGCGGTCCAAGCCTAGTTTTGAATCGATCCAATTGAGTATCGTCATTGGATCGATTCAGTAAGGAGCGAGCCATGCACCCCGTCAATTATTTGTTCGAAGACATCTATCGCAACGACTGGAGCATAATTTCGAAGCAGGTGGCCCGGACACGTCGCGGCAGCGCCGGCCCGTGGATCCGTGATCTGCGTTTTCTCGTGGAGCGCAAGCGGAGCTAATCGGCAGCGTTTTTTCACGCCTGTCGATTGGATCGATTCAAATCTCAAATCGAAGAGGAAACCAAGCCATGCACCCGATCAATCATCTGTTCGAAGAGATTTATCGCAACTATTGGGGCATCTCGCCGGCCATCGACAGGCCGGAGCGGCGGCGCCTGGCCAAGCCGGCGGCACGCAATCGCGACCTGCCGGTCCGGTCCGAGCGCCGGCAAGAGCGGCCATCGTCTGACTGACCGTCGTTTGGCGGATGCCGAATCCGGCCGCCTCAGGAGCGCGGGCGCCTCAGCGCCGAGGCCGCAACCGTTAGCCAGCCGGCGATGAGCAAGGTGCCGCCGATCGGCGCCGACATCGAAAAAAGCCGCGAGCCGAGGAAGTCGCGGGCGAGCAGGTCGCCGCAGAACAAGACAAGCCCGACGAGAAGAATAAGGCTCGCGGTACGCAGCATCCGGTTTGCGCCAACGAGGCCGACGGCAAGGAAGACCGGTGCATGCATGAGCAGGAACGACGCGACCGTGCCGACGAAAGCGCCGCCCAGATGTGCCGCCGCGGCAAAAAGCGCCACACCGGCCGCGCCGCACAGACCGCCGACGAAAACGAGGATGCGCTCGATGCCGCTTGCTGGGTGGTCGGCTGTGCTCATGTCTTGGACTCCGTGAAGTGGCCCGCAAACCGTGTCAGGATTTGCCCGCCTGCACCAGCATGTCGCGTGCGCGGCGGGACTGGACCAGCCAATTATACGCCGCTCCGCCCGCCATCAGCACCGACGTGCCGAGAAACACCGCGCGCATGCCGAAATGACCGCCGACGAAGCCGCCGAGCAACGGCCCGGCGACCTGTCCGACATACTGCGCCGAGATCGACAGACCGAGCACATTGCCGCCGACGCCGTCCGGGACATTATGGCGGATGACGCTGGTGATGCAGGGCAAGAGGCCGCCAAGCGCCAGTCCCATCAGGAAACGCAGGCCGACGAGCTGCCAGCCCTGCGTGACGAAAGCCTGCGGGATCAGCAGCAGCGCCGAGACGGCAAGCGCCGCAATGATGACATTCCAGTGACCGACGCGGTCGGCGAGCCTGCCGAGACGCGAGGCCGACAGGATGGCGCCAAGTGCCGCCGCCGACATGACCACGCCGGACATCAGCGTGACCCGGCTTTGGTCCTCTATGATCTGTTGCACATAGACCGCGATGATCGGCTCGATCGACATGGTGGCGAAGCTCAGCAGCATGCCGGTCACCAGCATGGCGACGATCGGGCGCTTGTCCGGGATTTGGGACCAGCCGCCTTTCGGTTTCGAGGTCGTTGCCGATTTGTCGGTTTCCGGGCGAGGGTCCTCCTTGATGAGAAAGGTCGTTGCCAGGAACGCCAGGAAAATGACGCCGCCGGCGAGCAGGAAGGTGGCGCGGATGCCGATCAAGGGCGGCAGCGCGCCGCCGAGCAAGGGACCGACGAGAGCGCCGCCGGTGATGCCGGCCGACAGCACGCCGAGCGCCCAGCCCGACCGTTCCTTCGGCGTCTGCATGGCGACGAGAATGGTCGAGCCCGAGGAATAGCCACCGGCGAAACCGATCAGCAGGCGTAGCAGCACCAATTGCCAGACGGTCTCCACCATGCCGGTCAGCGACATGCAGACGGCCATGCCGAAACTGGCGCGCACCAGCATCAGCTTGCGGCCATAGCGGTCGCCAAGCCGTCCCCACAGCGGCGCGACCAGCGCGGCGGCGAAGAAGGTCGCGCCATAGGCGATGCCGGACCACTGCACAACAGCCGCGTGGCCCTCGGCGCCCAGCTGCTCGACGTAAAGCGGCAGGAAGGGCAACAGCAGAGTCATGGCGACAAGCGTGCTGAACGAACCGGCAAAGCACACGGCGAGATTGCGGCGCCAATGGATATTGTGGGCGCCTTGGGTGGCAGGGTCTTGCGGCATGTCTGTCCTGTCCGGCCGCCTCTCGACGGCATCATTGCACAAGAACTGGCGCGGCCTGCCTGCCAGGGGATTAGCCAGCGTCGCGGGTGATTGCGGTGGCAACCACTTTCGCACTCGCTTCGCGAGCGGCGATGGCGTAAGAGCGGCGATGGAAAACAACCGATTTGAAACACCCGTGACCGTCAAGGGCGCGGCGGGAACCACTCAGCTCTTGCGCACGGCCCGCGAGGCTTCCGACTACCTCCTCAACAACTGGCCCGGCAAGCGCAGTCCAAAGCATCGCGAAGCGCTGCAGGCCTGCCATGATGCGCTGGCCGGCGACAAACCGGCAATGATCGCAAGGCGTGCCTTCATCGCCGCCGCCCGCGAAGTGAACGTTTTCGTCAGCGACAAGGCGCCGGTCTGAAGACGCAGCGAAATCTGATCTGATCCGCCGCGCGGGCCGGGTGCGCTTTTACTAAGGGGCAATCGCTTCAGCTTGCGCTGCCCCCCATTGCCCTGCCCGTCCTCCGCAGCAGCTGCGCTGCAGAGGGTGGGACCGGGCATTTCTCACCGGACGGGAGAAAGCGGCCTGCACCAAGGGTTTCGCCAAACTCCGGCGTTGCAGAAAGCGCGCCAAAGTTGCGGCCAGTTCCCTTCTCGCCGTCACTAGGAAGCGATTGCCCTGCAGTTTACTCTGCGGTTTCCGTTTCGGTCTCGGACGTGGTCTCGTCTTCCGGCTTCGAACGTTCCTTGGCTGCAACCTTGGCCGCTTGCTTTTCCGCCTTCTTGGCAGCCTTCTGCCGGTCGCGTTCCTTGCGTTCCTGGCCGTAATTCGGTGCTCGCGCCATATCTCTTCCTTTCACAATCCCAAAGGTTCTTAGCCCTGCCTAGGAGCATTGGGCTACAAACACAACACCGCAAAGAGCGATCGGCTCCATGGACAGCCAGGCAGGCCGGCTGAACACGGTTCCGTGGCTTGCAAGATAGCCGGCACAATGGTGTAGGAGGGACCGGGGGGGCAAATCCCAAGCCGATTTTTCACCAAGTGACCGATGGCCACCCTTCAAAGAAACGCACAGAAGCTATTCTACTATGCGCGCAATGCCGTGCGCGATATCGCACCGCAGGCGCTGTTCCGCCGCAGGCTCGCCGGGTTGCTCGTGCTCTACAAATATTTCGTGCTCAGCGGCCAGATCGAGCCTGATCCCGAGGTCTGGCGTTTTATCTCAGGCCAAGCCGCCGGCGACCTTCGACCTGGCCCGGATGGATGTCAGATGTCCTCCCGGTCAAGAACCAGATCGGCCGGACCAAACCGGTCTTTTGCCGTGAATTGCTGGTGCCAATAGGGGTAGAGAACGGGCGGGCGGCTCACAGCGTCGAGGCGTGCGCGCTCATCGCTGGTCAGCACCAGGCTGGCTGCGGCGATATTGTCCTTGAACTGCGCTTCGGTCCGTCCGCCGATCACCAGCGAACTGACCGCGGGCCGGCCGAGCAGCCAGGCAAGCGCCACCTGCGCCGCCGAAACGCCATGGTTCTCGCCGATATGGGCAAGCACGTCGACGATCCGCCACAGCCGGTCCTCGTCGCGGATCGGCGGTTCGGTCCAGCCGCTGATCTGGCGGGCGGTGGCCTGGTCGCGGTGGTATTTGCCGGACAGCAGTCCACCGGCGAGCGGGCTCCATACCAGCACGCCAAGCCCCTGGTCGACCGAGATCGGCAGCAGTTCATATTCGGCTTCGCGCGCTTCCAGCGTGTAGTGGATCTGCTGGGTGACGAAGCGCGGCTGGTGCTGGCGGTCGCTGATCCCCAGCGCCTTCATCACTTGCCAGCCGGAATAGTTGGAGCAGCCGACATAGCGGATCTTGCACTGGCTGACGAGCGTGTCGAGCGCGGCGATGGTCTCTTCGAGCGGCGTCGTGCCGTCCCATTCGTGCAGGAAATAGATGTCGATGACGTCGGTCCTGAGGCGCTTCAGGCTCTTCTCGCACTCGCGAATCAGATGATAGCGCGACAGGCCCTCATCGTTGGGACCGTCGCCGATCCGCATGCGCGCCTTGGAGGCGATCAGCACATCGCCCTTGCGTTTGCCGCCGAGCGCTTCGCCGATGATCTCTTCCGAAAGTCCGTTCGAATAGACATTGGCGGTGTCGATGAGATTGATGCCGGCATCGATGCAGAGGTCGATCATCCGGCGTGCCTCGTCGAGATCGGTCTTGCCGACTGCCGAAAATGCGCCAGCGCCGCCAAAAGTCATGGTGCCCATGGTCAGCGTCGAAACCTTCAGCCCGGAACGGCCGAGTGTGCGGTATTCCATGTCAGATCCTCGCGATTGCGTTGAAAAGGGTGCTTTGAAGGTTGCTCGGGGAAACCTGGCATTTGTAGGACAATTCGAGCCGCTTGTCGTGCGTGCCAGGCAGGCTGATCGATCACATCTCGCGGAGTTGGGCGACCGGCGTGCGGGCCGGCTGCAATAAAACCGTCATTGCCGGCCTATATGCAAGTCGGCTCAAGGTGTCCGATCTCGGCCGGCAGGCCGAGGCCGACGCGGGCGTGCACGCGGAGCAGCATAAATGACCGAAGCAAAACAGAATTCTCCCGCCAGGGACTGGCTGGAAGCGGAACTCGCCGACACGCTCGACGAGGACTACGAGCTGGAGATGTCGGAACCGGCGCTGTCGCTCGAAATCGCCAAGATCTACAAGAACGCGCATCCGCCCTCGATGGATCGCCTGCAGTATTTTCGCGACCTGATCACGCTGCAATCCGAATTGATCAAGCTGCAGTCCTGGGTGGCTTACACCAGGAAGAAGCTGGTGGTGGTTTTCGAGGGCCGCGATTCGGCCGGCAAGGGGGGCGTCATCAAGCGCATCACCCAGCGGCTCAATCCGCGCATCTGCCGCGTCGTCGCACTTCCTGCGCCGACCGAGCGCGAGAAATCGCAATGGTATTTTCAGCGCTACGTGCCGCATCTGCCGGCAGGCGGCGAGATCGTGCTGTTCGACCGCTCGTGGTATAACCGCTCCGGCGTCGAACGTGTGATGGGCTTCGCCGAGCCGGACCAGGTCGAGGAGTTTTTTCGCGACGTGCCGGAGTTCGAGCGCATGCTGGTCCGCTCCGGCATCACCCTGGTCAAATACTGGTTCTCCATCACCGACGAGGAGCAGCAGATGCGCTTTCAGATGCGCATCCATGATCCGATGAAGCAGTGGAAGCTGTCGCCGATGGACCTGCAGTCGCGCGTGCGCTGGGAACAGTATACCAAGGCCAAGGAAGAGACCTTCGCCCGCACCAACATTCCCGAAGCCCCCTGGTTCATCGTCGAGGGCAACGACAAGAAGCGGGCGCGGCTGAACTGCATCGATCATCTCCTCAAGCAGATGCCTTATGAGGAAGTGCCGCACGAAGAGATCACGCTGCCCGATCGCGTCTTCAATCCAGAATACGAGCGCCAGGTGCTGCCGCGCGAGCTGTATGTTCCGGAGAAGTATTGAGGAGCACGCCTCTTCTTCCTTCTCCCCTTGTGGGAGAAGGTGGATCGGCGCGCAGCGCCGAGACGGAAGAGGGGTGTTGGAAGAAATGAGGCGCTGGTGATCCTGGCGCTGTGCGCCCGATTTGAACGTAGGTATGCGCCAAGCTGGAACACCCCTCATCCGACCGAGCTTCGCTCGGCCACCTTCTCCCACAACAAGGGGAGAAGGGGGAACTTAACCAGGCTCACGCCCGCTCGATGGTGAGATGCATGGCGTTCGGCGTGCCCACCTGCTCGCTGCAGCGGTAGCCGAGTTTGACCATGTCGATGCCGGCAAAAAGGTTCTCGCCTGAGCCGAGCAGCATCGGCGATATCGCCAGATGCATGTCGTCGATGAGCTTTTCCCTCAGATATTGCCGGATCGTGGCGACGCCGCCGCCGAGCCGGACATCCTTGCCGTCAGCCGCGGCTTTCGCCTTTTCCAGCGCCGAGTGAATGCCGTCGGTCACGAAATGGAAGGTCGTGCCGCCCTCCATGACGATAGGATCCCGCGGATGGTGGGTGAGCACGAAGACCGGCACATGGTAGGGCGGATTGTCTCCCCACCAGCCCTTCCAGGTGTCATCGGGCCAAGCGCCGCGGATCGGTCCGAACATGTTGCGGCCCATGATCCACGCGCCGGTGTTTTCGAAGCCGCGCGTTACGAACGCGTCGTCGGTATCCGTGGTCCCGCCATCTTCGCCGGACATGTTGCGGAAGCTTCGGGTGCCGAACATCCATGTGTGCAGGGCTTCCCCGCCGACGCCCAGCGGCTCTTTCAGGTCCTGGTCGGGACCGGCGCCGAAGCCGTCGATAGATACGGTGAAAGCGTTGACGCGAAGCTTTGACATGAGGACCTCCCTCTAATCCAGTTGTGAAATGCAAGCAGTTGCCTTTTTTTAGCTAGACTGATTGCACTTTGCAAGCGGTATTTCGCCGCCGAGCATAAGCGGCTCGTTTGGCCAGCAACAGGGGCCACCGCAAAGAGGGGTGGTTGCGCAGCAGCTACTTGCGCCGCGACGCCTCGAGGATGCGCTCGACAGCTAGGCGGAGCGCCGCCATGATCTCGGCCAGGATAGGCTCTATCCGGCGGACGGCCATCAGAATACGCGCACGGCCGATCGTTCGATCTCGGCCTTCAACATGGGATGAAGGCTGTCGCGCGTGGTGATGTCGATTTCCGTTGACATCTTCTCTTCCAGAAATTGCTTGATCCCGACCAGGTCGATCAGAGAAAAGCGCCGCGCCCGGTCATAGTCGATGAACAGATCAAGATCGCTGTCCGGCTGCGCATCGTCCCGCGCTGCCGACCCGAACAGATACAGCGAAGTCGCGCCCATGCCTTTGATGGCATCTGCGTTTCTCTGCAACCGTTCGATGACCTCGTTCCTGCTCATGGGTCCATTCTAGCGGATTGCAGCAGAATCCCAAAACGATGCTTACCCCTTCAGCATCGCCGCCACCTCGGGCGCGAAATAGGTGAGAATGCCGTCGCAGCCGGCGCGCTTGAAGGCGAGCAGCGATTCCAGCATCGCCTTGTCGCCGTCGATCCAGCCATTGGCGGCGGCCGCCTTGATCATCGAATATTCGCCCGACACCTGATAGGCGAACGTCGGCATCCGGAATTCGTCCTTCAGCCTGCGGATGATGTCGAGATAGGGCAGGCCGGGCTTGACCATCAGCATGTCGGCGCCCTCGGCGAGGTCCTGCTCGGCCTCGCGCACCGCCTCGTCGGAGTTGGCGTGGTCGAGATAATAGGTCTTCTTGTCGCCCTTGAGCAGGCCGGCGGTGCCGACTGCCTCGCGATAGGGTCCGTAGAAGGCAGAGGCGAATTTCGTTGCGTAGGACATGATCGCCACATCCTGAAAACCATTGGCGTCGAGCGCATCGCGGATGGCGCCGATGCGGCCATCCATCATGTCGGACGGGGCAATGATATCGGCGCCGGCCGAAGCCTGGATGACGGCAGCCGCCGTCACCTGCTCCACGGTCTGGTCGTTGACGATGATGCCGTCACGCAAGATGCCGTCGTGGCCGTGCGAGGTGAAGGGATCGAGCGCCGCATCGGTGATGATGCCGATCTCGGGCACCGCGCGCTTGATGGCGCGCGTGGCGCGGTTGATGACGTTTTCCGGATCGAGGATGTGCGAGCCGGTCTGGTCGCGCAGGCCGAGTTCGACATTGGGGAAGGTGGCGATCGCCGGAATGCCGAGTTTTGCCGCGCGCTCGGCCTCCTTGACGGCAAGGTCGAGCGACAGGCGGAAGACACCAGGCATGGCGGCGATCGGTTCGCGGATATTGTTCCCATCGACGACGAAGATCGGCCAGATCAGATCGTCGACGGAGAGCCGGTTCTCCTGCACGAGGCGGCGCGACCAGTCGGCCTTGCGCATGCGGCGCAAACGGCGACTGCCGGTGATCTCGTCGACGCTGCGCGCGCCGGCAGGCTTTGCTGGGGTGAATTTGTTCATCGCCAAAACTCCGGATTGGCGGCTTTTAACACGAGCCTCCGCCGCTGACCAATGCGGCACGATAGTGCCAGGCACAAGCTGGATACCGGTATACGAGTTCCTGACCGTTGTTGCCGGACAGGATTGCGGCTTGGCATTGACGCAGCCATGCGCCACGCTTTAGCACTTCAGTCCCGGCGGCATTGGGCGAGGGATTCTTCAGGCGATGGATTTTGGCGGCGGCAACGATATCCGCTTCGAACGACTGGGCAGCGTCGGCGTCGTCACGCTGACGCGGCCGCAGGCGCTCAATGCCGTCACCCATCGCATGGTCAAGGCGCTCGACAAGGCGCTGCGCGCCTGGGAGTGCGACGACGGCGTCGATGTTGTCGTCGTCAAGGCCGAGGGCAGGGCGTTTTCGGCCGGCGGCGACATCCTCCACATCTACGAGGCCGGCCGGGCGGGAAAGCCGCCGGTCGATTTCTTCGCCGACGAATACCGGCTGAACGCCCGCATCGCGCGGTTCGAAAAACCCTATGTCGCCCTGATCGACGGCATCGTCATGGGCGGCGGCGTCGGCATCTCGTTCCACGGCACGCATCGGCTGCTGACCGAGAACGCCCAGTTCGCCATGCCGGAAGTCGGCATCGGCTTTTTCCCGGATGTCGGCGCCAGTCATCTGCTGCCGGGCCTTGGCGGCAGCTTCGGCATGTATCTGGCCCTGACCGGAAACCGCATCCGCTATGGCGACGCTCTGTGGTCGGGCCTGGCGACGCACACGATCAAGGCGCAGGACCAGGCCGGCTTTCTCGACCGGCTGGTTGCGAGCGGCGACCCGGAAGCGGCGCTGCGCGGCTTTTCCGTCCCGGCCCGGCGCGAAACGGACAGTCCGACACTGGAAGCCATCGCTCGCCATTTCGCGCAGCCGTCGCTGAGCGACATCATCGGCAGCCTGGAGCGCGCCGCACCCGCAGACGCGTTCGCGGCAAAGACGCTGGCGACGATCCGCACCCGCTCGCCGACCAGCCTGCATGTTGCCTGGCGCGAGATCAGCGCCGGGCTGACGCTGTCGATGGACGAGTGCATGCGGATGGAGTTCCGCATCCTCAACCGCATGCTTGCCGGCCACGATTTCTACGAAGGCATCCGCGCTGCCATCATCGACAAGGGCTCGTCGCCGCAATGGCGGCCGCCAGGCATCGACGACGTCAGTGCTGCCGACGTCGATGCCTATTTCGCTCCGCTCGGCGAACGGGAACTCAAGCTGTGAGCGAGGTCACGTCGAGACGCGTCGTGCTCCAGCCCTCGACGGTCGAGGTCATCTTCGCCTGGTTTCAGCGCGTCATCTCAGCCTACTGTCTGTTGTTCGGGATTTTGTACTGGATCCGGCTGATCGGCTTCTATCCCGGCTCGTTGTGGCGCTTCGACCTGATGCCGGTGCATTGGCAGGTGGCGGCGGTGACGCTTGCCGTCTTCTTTCCCTTCGCCGCCGCCGGTCTGTGGATGCTGGCGTCCTGGGGGCCGGTGATCTGGTTCATCTGCGCGGCGGCCGAGACCGTCATGCATGCCGGCTTTCCCGAACTCTTCGGTCACCGGCCGCTGATCCTCGCCTCGCATGCGGCGGTGGCGCTGCTCTACATCGTCTTTCGCGTGGTGATCTGGATGCAGAAGCGCCGGAGCCGGCAATAGAGCATCGGACCGATGCTCTACAAGAATAGCCCACGCCTGCGGTTGGACGGGGCAAATTACCGCCCGCAATCATTGGCTAAATCTTTAGGTTAATCATCCTTGTTGGGGTGACCCTTCGTTAAGCCTCTTTCGAAACCTATTACCGGTAAGCTCTTGTTAGCCCTAGCGTTTAAGTCGAATTTTATGAGTATTCGATAGTGTCGCGATCAAGGTGAAAAACAAAAAATCACCAGGCGACAAACGAGAGGCAAAGACAATGATCAATTCCCGTCCGGCGGCGAAGACCGCCAACGTATCCGATGACCGCCGCGAGGCGATCCGTTCGCTGTACATGGAATCTCTGCAGCTGGTGGAACGGCTGCACCGCCGCCTGCTTGACGTGATCAAGGACGAATTCGACCGCAACGGCCGTTCCGATATCAACGCCATCCAGGCGCTGCTGCTCTTCAACATCGGCAATTCGGAGCTGACCGCCGGCGAGCTGCGCTCGCGCGGCTATTATCTCGGCTCGAACGTCTCCTATAATCTGAAGAAGCTGGTCGATCTCGGCTTCATCAACCACCAGCGCTCGCGCATTGACCGCCGTTCGGTGCGGGTCTCGCTGACGCCGAAGGGCAGTGAGGTGGCGGAAGTCGTCGCCGGCCTCTACGAGCGCCATGTCGGCTCGATCGAGCAGGTCGGCGGCATCAACACGGAAGAATTCAAGCAGATGAACCGCGCCTTGCAGCGCCTCGACCGCTTCTGGAACGACACCATCGCCTATCGCATGTAAAGCATGTCCATCGCATGCAACCGCGCCACGGGGGCGGTCGGGGGAGCGATCCAAAAGACCGGTGCCGAAAAGCATCGGTCTTTGCGTTTCGTGAGGCCAGCCGATCCAAATCGCGGTCAGGGTCACGTTGCCGCCATATTCCCGGTGGAAGCGAGAATGCGGGTGATGTAGCGGCGCGAGCCAATCCGTCTGCCCGCCAACCGCCGCAGTGAAGGCGCGTCGCGCCCGGCGCGTTCTCGCACAGAAGCGAGTGGGGCATGGTTGGCTAATTGTTAAGGGCGCCGACCTAGAATGCGGGCGGCCTAGCGTGCGGGCGGATCGCCCGGTTAAAAAAATATCTGGAGCGTACATGAGAACCAGTCGCCGTTTCTTCCTTTCCGGAGCCTCCGCGTTGGCCGCGACGATGGTTGCCGGTGGCGCCAGCGCACAGGACGTGATCGCGGACATCCTGAAATCCTCGGGCCGCGGCAACTGGAACGACCAGTTCGACGCCCGCGCCAGCGAGGGCGGCAAGGTGGCCTCGACGCTGCCGATCGTCAGCCTGCAGACCGTTGCGTACACCGAGCAGGCGATCGCGCAGTATCAGAACATTGTCGCGCAGGGCGGCTGGGAGCGGGTCCCGGACACCAAGAAGTTGCAACTCGGCGTCATCGATCCCGACGTGGTGCCGTTGCGCAGGCGCTTGATGATTTCGGGTGACCTGGCGCAGAGCGCCGGCCTTTCAGAGGCCTTCGATTCCTATGTCGATGCGGCGGTCAAGCGCTTCCAGGCGCGTCATGGCCTGCCTTCCGACGGGACCCTGGGCCAATATAGCTATGCGGCGATGAATGTCTCGGCGCAGGTCCGGCTTGGCCAGCTGCAGACCAATCTGCAGCGGCTGAACGAACGCGCCGGCACGTTGGGCAACCGCTATGTATTGGTCGATATCCCTGGCGCCCAGATCGAAGCGGTCGAGAACGACCGCGTCGTGCTGCGCCACACCGCCGTCGTCGGCAAGATCGATCGCCAGACGCCGATCGTCGATTCCAAGATCAACGAGATCATCGTCAATCCTTACTGGAACGCACCGGTCTCGATCGTGCGCAAGGACATCATTCCGCTGATGCGGAAGGACCCCAACTATCTCAAGGACAGCAAGATCCGGCTGTTCGCACCGGATGGCAGCGAGGTCGATCCACTGACCGTCGACTGGTCGACCGACGACGCGGAGAAATACCGCTTTCGCCAGGATCCGGGCGCCGGCAATGCGATGGCCTCGGTCAAGATCAATTTCCCGAGTCCGGACGGCGTCTACATGCACGACACGCCGCAGCAGAGCCTGTTCGGCAAGATGATGCGCTTCGATTCCTCGGGCTGCGTGCGCGTCCAGAACGTGCGCGACCTCGTCACCTGGATCCTGCGCGACACGCCGGGCTGGAGCCGCCAGCATTTCGAGGCGTCGATCAAGAGCGGCGAGAACATCCCGGTGCAGGTCACCAATCCGGTGCCGGTCTTTTTCCTCTACATCTCGGCCTGGTCGACTGGGCCTGGCGTCGTGCAGTTTCGCGACGACATCTACGGGCTCGACGGAGCCAACGAGTTGCAGATCACCTCTGCGCTCTAAGCCACTGATGTTATTGAATTGATGAAAGGCCGCCATCGAGGCGGCCTTTTTGATGTGCGCCAGGCATCGCGCGTGGTGCGCAAGCACCGTTTGGCCGGGATGATAGCCGGTCAATGACTTGGAGGTGAAAGTCCTCTGCTGGCCCTGGTGGCGTCGCGAAGCCTTGCTGAACGGCCGGCAGGCGAGGAAATAGGTGGCTCTTCTCCTCGCTGCCGCAATCCGACCAGCAAATTTCGCGCCGCAAACGTGGCGGGGCGAAAGCAACTGTGTTAATGGCGCGGCAGACCCCCCGGACGACAAGGATCTCAAGCATGGCAACAGCAGCGGCAGTGTCGAACAAATTCGAATCCTTCTTCGAAACCACGCTTGCCGATGCCGATCCGGAGATTTTCGGCGCGATCCGCAACGAACTCGGCCGCCAACGCCACGAGATCGAGCTGATCGCTTCGGAAAACATCGTCTCCCGCGCCGTTCTGGAAGCGCAGGGGTCGGTCATGACCAACAAATACGCCGAGGGCTATCCGGGCAAGCGCTACTATGGCGGCTGCCAGTTCGTCGACGTGGCCGAGGACCTGGCCATCGAGCGCGCCAAAAAACTGTTCGGCTGCAACTTCGCCAACGTTCAGCCGAATTCCGGCAGCCAGATGAACCAGGCGGTCTTTTTGGCGCTGCTGCAGCCCGGCGACACCTTCATGGGGCTCGACCTGAATTCTGGTGGCCACCTGACGCACGGTTCGCCGGTCAACATGAGCGGCAAATGGTTCAAGGTCGTTTCCTACGGCGTCCGCAGGGACGATCACCTGCTCGACATGGACGCGATCGAGAAGACCGCCCACGAGACCAGGCCGAAGCTGATCCTGGCCGGCGGCACCGCCTATTCGCGCGTCTGGGACTGGAAGCGTTTTCGCGAGATCGCCGACTCGATCGGCGCCTATCTGATGGTCGACATGGCCCACATCGCCGGCCTGGTCGCCGGCGGCGTACATCCGTCGCCGCTGCCATACGCCCATGTGGTCACCACCACCACGCACAAGTCGCTGCGTGGCCCGCGCGGCGGCATGATCCTGTGCAATGACGAGGACATCGCCAAGAAGATGAACTCGGCGGTGTTTCCAGGCCTGCAGGGTGGTCCGCTGATGCATGTCATCGCCGCCAAGGCGGTGGCCCTGGGCGAAGCGCTGAAGCCAAGCTTCAAGATCTATGCCGAGAGCGTTGCCGCCAACGCCAAGGCGCTGGCCTCCAGCCTGCAGGAGACCGGTCTCGACATCGTCTCCGGTGGCACCGACAACCATCTTATGCTGGTCGATCTGCGGCCGAAGAACGCCACCGGCAAGCGTGCCGAGGCAGCGCTTGGCCGTGCCAACATCACCTGCAACAAGAACGGCATCCCTTTCGATCCCGAAAAGCCGTTCGTCACCTCGGGCGTGCGCCTCGGCACGCCGGCCGGCACCACGCGCGGTTTCGGCCAGGCCGAGTTCCGCGAGATCGGCAAGCTGATCGCCGAGGTGCTGGACGGGCTCAAGGCCGCGAATTCCGACGAGGGCAATGCAGCCGTCGAAGCAGCGGTGAAGGCGAAGGTGGCCGCGTTGACGGATCGTTTTCCCCTCTATCCCTATCTCGGTTGAGCTCACGCAAGGTGTCGTCCGTTATCGGCGGACGAGAAGCACTTTTTCAGCTGGGATGGAGTCCGGACAGGAGCCTTGACGATGATGCAGATTTTCGGTGTCGCTGGCTTGGGCGCGCTTGGCGTGTTGGTCACATTGACCAGCTTGCCGTCCGCCGCCCTGGCACAGTCTGCGCCCACCCCAGCCGCACCGAAGACCGAAACCTTCGGCAACTGGTCCACCACTGTGGACGAGATCGATACCGGTGAGGATCTGCGCAAGACCTGCGTCGCCTCGACCGCCTTTCTCGACGCGAGCGGTACCAGCGGCACGCTCACGCTTGCCATCTCGAACGGTGATGCACTGCCGCCCAATGGCTATCCGACCCTCGTCATCGCCATGAAGAACAAGGACTTGCCGACTGGCGAGAACATTCCGGCGGTGTTCGGCGATGGCAACGGCAAGGTCAAGGCGACCGTCGATGCCATGGCCGGTGCCAGCGGAAAATGGATGTTGAACAACAAGCCCGAGATCAGCCTGGCGCTGCTGCGTGCCATGCGCCGCGCCAGCGCGCTCGACGTCATATTCGCCGACACGCCGGTCGCGACGGTATCGATGGACGGCTTCACCAAGGCCTATCGCAGCCTCGGCGTGTCATGTGGGTTCCCGACTGCTGACGTCGCGCCGTAATCGGCCGGTATTGCCGTTGATGCTGGCAATTTTCCCCGCGCCTCGCTATCTCTGAGGCGCGACCCGATACTTTGCCATCGCGGCAAAAACCTCTAAGCCTTCGCTCCACGAGATTCGCGAACACAAGGCTGCTCATGCGCTGTCCCTACTGCCAGTCCGAAGATACGCAGGTGAAGGATTCGCGCCCCGCCGAAGACGGCGCGGCGATCCGCAGGCGGCGCGTCTGCCCCGATTGCGGCGGCCGCTTCACCACCTTCGAACGGGTGCAGCTGCGCGACCTCGTGGTGGTGAAGAAATCCGGACGCAAGGTGCCGTTCGACCGCGACAAGCTGCTGCGCTCGGTCGAGATCGCGGTGCGCAAGCGCAATGTCGATCCCGAGCGCATCGACCGCGCCGTGACCGGCATCGTGCGCCAGCTCGAAAGCTCCGGCGAGACCGAGGTCGCCTCGGGCGAGGTCGGCCGCCTGGTGATGGAGGCACTGAAGTCGCTCGACGACGTCGCCTATGTGCGCTTCGCCTCGGTCTATCGCAATTTCCGCGAGGCCAAGGATTTTCACGACGTGCTGGGTGAGCTTAAAGGTGACGAGCTCAAGGAAGAGGACGCCGGCTGAGCATGGCAAGGCGCAGCCAAGCCGAGCAAGAGGTTCTTGATCGCCGCTTCATGGCGGCGGCACTGAGGCTGTCGCGGAAAAACGCCGGGCGGACCTCGACCAACCCTTCCGTCGGCACGCTGATCGTGCGCGACGACGGAACCGGGCCGATGATCGTCGGAAGCGGCGTCACTGCTGTCGGCGGCCGGCCGCATGCCGAGACCGAGGCGCTGGCCGAGGCCGGCGAACTCGCACGCGGCGCCACCGCCTATGTCACATTGGAGCCCTGCGCCCACCATGGCCGCACCCCGCCTTGCGCCAGTGCACTGGTCAATGCCGGCGTCGCGCGGGTGGTTGGGGCTGCGAGCGACCCCGATCCACGCGTGTCCGGCAACGGCTATGCGATCCTGCGTGCCGCCGGTGTCGAAGTGGTCGAAAAGGTGCTCGTGGCAGAAGCCGCCGAGCAGATGGCCGGCTATCTCATTCGATCCCTGAAAAAACGCCCGGAAGTGATCCTGAAACTTGCGATTTCCAGCGATGGCAAGATCGGCATGGAAGGCGCGGGGCAGGTCTCGATAACCGGCGACATCGCCCGGCGCGAAGTCTATCTGATGCGCGCCGAAGCCGACGGCGTGTTGATCGGCATCGGCACGGCGCTGGAGGACGATCCCGCGCTGACGGTGCGGTTGCCGGGGCTGGAGAACCGCTCGCCGGCGCGCATCGTGCTCGACCGCCAGATCAGGCTGCCGGAGACGTCGAAACTGGTCGCCGGCCTCGACCGGGTTCCGCTCTATGTCGCCGCCTGTGCCGAAGCCGATCCGCACCGGCGCGCCGCGCTCGAACGCGCCGGCGTGCGCTTCATCGGCACCGAGACGTATGAAGGCGATATTGCGCTGCCGGAACTGCTCGAGGATCTTGCCGCACTCGGCATGGCGAGCGTGCTGGTCGAGGGCGGCGCCAAGGTAGCCAAGGCCTTCCTCGCCGAAGGGCTGGTCGACCGCATCGTGCTGTTCCAGGGGCAGGAGCCGATCGGCAGGAGCGGCATTGCATCGCCCATCGACGCCGACCATATCCCGGCAGGATTTCGCAAATTGCGCGACATGCGTTTCGGCGAAGACAGCTACGACGAGTGGATAAGACCATGATCCTGAAAAGTGGAGCCGGTTTTTGGACAAGAACATGGTCAAACTGAAAGACATGATCCCGAAAAGTGGGAACCGGTTTTCGGAAAAGATCATGGCCAACCAAGACATGATCCCGAAAAGTGGGAACCGGTTTTCGGAAAAGATCATGGTCAACCAAGAAGCCAGAGTCTGATGTTTACCGGGATTGTCACCGATGTCGGCACCGTCGCTGCCGTCAAGCCGCTGAAAGAGGGTGTCGGCTTGCGCATCGACACCGCCTATGACCCCCAGACGATCGCCATTGGGGCTTCGATTTCCTGCGGCGGCGTCTGCCTGACGGTGACTGCGCTGCCGGAAAGCGGCGCCAACGCGCGCTGGTTCGAGGTCGAGGCCTGGGAAGAGGCACTCAGGCTGACGACGGCGATGGGCTGGAAATCCGGCACCAGGATCAATCTGGAGCGGCCGCTGAAGATCGGCGACGAACTCGGTGGCCACATCGTTTCAGGCCATGTCGACGGCATGGCCGAGATCGTTGCGCGCAAGGAGGAGGGCGATGCCGTGCGCTTTACGCTGGAAGCGCCGCGCGACCTGGCCAGATTCATCGCACCCAAGGGCTCCGTCGCGCTCGACGGCACCTCGCTCACCGTCAACAAGGTCGACGGCACGCGCTTCGACGTGCTCTTGATCCATCACTCGCTGACCGTGACCACCTGGGGCGAACGCCAGGTCGGCGACCGCGTCAACCTGGAGATCGACACCATGGCCCGCTACGCGGCGCGCCTGGTGGAGGCCGCGACAGAAGGACTTTGAAGCAACTATCGTGAGAGCATTCCAGCCTCGACCTAATCAGATTTAATCGCTATGATTAGGTTCGATTAGATGAGGCTCTCCAATGGACACCAAAGTGATTACTGCGCATGTCCCCCTGCCACTCGCAGAAAAAGTAGACCAACTCGCAGCCCGTCTTGAGCGTCCACGGGGCTGGATCGTCAAGCAAGCCCTATCCGCTTGGGTTGACATGGAGGAGGAGCGTCGGCGGCTCACGCTCGAAGCGCTGGCTGATGTGGATTCCGGGCACGTTGTCGACCACCAAGCCGTGCAGGCATGGGCCGATAGCCTTGATAAGGAAAAGCCGCTGCCGGCACCACGTTGATGGAATTGAAGTGGACCAGCAAGGCTCTGTCCGATTTGGTGCGGCTTCATGATTTTCTCACGCCGGTGAACCGCCAGGCAGCCGCACGCGTGGTGCAATCTCTGACTGCCGCTCCCGCCCGGCTGACTGAACATCCGCGCATCGGTGAAAGACTGGAGGAGTTCGAACCACGCGAAGTTCGCCGCATTCTGGTAGGCAACTACGAAATGCGTTACGAGATCCAGAAATCGACCATCTATGTGCTCCGCCTGTGGCACACGCGAGAGGATCGATAGGGACTGTCGCCGCACCACCAATCTTCTGCTTGCGATCAAACCGGCTTCGGCCTAAGTCACCGGCGATCCCGGAGACATCTATGGCTGGCACATCCCAACACGGCAAAGCGTTTATTCGCCCGAAGAAGAAGGCCCACCTTCTTGTCATCGAGGCACGCTTCCACGACGACCTTGCCGACGCGCTGCTCGAAGGCGCGACAAGCGCGCTCGAGGAAGCGGGCGCGACATACGACGTCGTCACCGTTCCGGGCTCGCTCGAAATTCCCGCAGTGATTTCCTTCGCCCTCGACGGCGCCGCCGAAGGCGGGTCGAGCTATGACGGCTTTGTCGCCCTCGGCACCATCGTGCGCGGCGACACCTATCATTTCGACATCGTCGCCAATGAATCGAGCCGTGCCCTGATGGACCTGTCCGTCCAGGAAGCGGTCTGCATCGGCAACGGCATCCTGACCACCGAAAATGACGAGCAGGCCTGGACGCGGGCCAAGCGTTCGGAAGGCGACAAGGGCGGCTTTGCCGCGCGTGCGGCGCTGACCATGATCGCCCTCAAGCAACAGTTGGGAGAGCGGTCGTGAGCGAACCCGCATCGCCCGGCCAGCCCGCGGTGCGCCACGCCAACAAGCGCGGTGCAGCCCGTCTGGCCGCCGTGCAGGCGCTCTACCAGATGGATGTGGCCGGCAGCGGCGTCTTCGAGATCACCGCCGAATACGAGGCGTTCAGGCTCGGCAAGGAAGTCGACGGCGCGCTCTATCGCGAGGCCGACGCGCAATGGTTTCGCGCCATCCTCGCCGGCGTCGTCGAGAACCAGAAGACGATCGATCCGATCATCCGCCAGGCGCTGACCGAGGACTGGCCGTTGTCCAGGCTCGATTCGACGCTGCGCGCCATATTGCGCGCCGGCGTCTACGAACTGATGAAGCGCGAGGACGTGCCGGTGGCTGTCATCGTCTCGGAATATGTCGATATCGCCAAGGCGTTTTACGAAGAAGACGAGCCGAAGCTGGTCAACGCGGTGCTCGATCGCGTGTCGCGCCGGGTGCGCGGCGAAGGGCGTGGCAAGGACGCTTCATGACGGCCGTCGCTATCGCCGAGGCCGGCAGGGAAGCGCGCCGCACGGCGCTCATCCTTGCCGCTTCGCAGGCGATCATCGGTTCGGCTGCACCCATTGCCATTTCCGTGGGTGGGTTGGCCGGGCACTATCTGCTCGGAACCGACAAGTCGCTGGCGACGGCGCCGATCACCGGCTTCAACGTCGGCGTGGCGCTCGGCGCCCTGCCGGCCGCAGCCATCATCCGCCGGCTCGGCCAGCGCGACGGCTTCATGACCGGGACGATCGTCACTGCGCTCGGCGGTCTGGTCGCCACGCTGGCGCTATTTTACGCCAGCTTCTGGCTGTTCGCCTTCGGCCTGCTGGTGATCGGCATCGGCGGTGCCTTCGTCCAGCAATTCCGCTTCGCCGCCGCCGACAACGCACCGGCTGAATTCAAGGCGCGCGCCATCTCCTTCGTGCTGGCGGGCGGCATCGTCACCGCCATCCTTGGGCCGCAGATCGTCATTTTCACCCGCGAATTGTTTGCGCCGGTGATGTTTGCCGGCTCGTTTGCCTCCATCCTGGTGCTGGCGGCGGTCGGCGCCGCCATCCTGTCGTTGCTGCGCATCCCGGCCAAGGCGACGGGCAAAGCGGAAATCGCCGACAGCGACGCGCGGCCGCTCGCCGAGATCGTCACCAGGCCGCGTTTCGTTGCGGCGCTGTTTTGCGCCGTCGGCAGCTATGCGCTGATGAGCTTCGTCATGACCGGCGCGCCGCTCGCCATGGTCGGCTGCGGCCTGTCGACGGACGACGCCACGCTCGGCATTTCCTGGCATGTCATGGCGATGTTCGCGCCGAGCTTCTTCACCGGCTCGCTGATCTATCGCTTCGGCGCCGAACGGATTGTCGCAACCGGCCTTGTGCTGCTGATCGGCTGCGCCGTGGTGGCGCTGTCGGGCCTGGCGCTGTGGCAGTTCTGGACGGCGCTGATCCTGCTCGGCCTTGGCTGGAATTTCGGCTTCATCGGCGCCACCGCCATGGTCACCGACAGCTACCGGCCATCGGAAAAGGCCAAGGTCCAGGGTTTTCACGACTTCGTCCTGTTCGGCTCCGTCGCCTTCGCCTCGCTGATGTCAGGCGCGGTCTACAACGCCTGGGGCTGGGAGATGCTGAACTGGATCATCTTCCCGGTGACGGTGCTGTGCTTCGTGGCGCTGGGCGTGCTGAAGTTGACCGCGCGGCCGACCAGCGCATGACCCCGAACCGAAGGTTCGGAAAGGATCATGCGCAAAATCAAAAGTGCTGTAGTGACATGACGCTGTCGGGATCAGAAAGCAGCGGATTCACCCGCATCCGAACAAAATTATTGCCCCCATCCCCCTTCTTATGAAACCGTGTGCCCCGACGGAGCATTGAAGCCATGCTCATATGCGGCAGCCGCGGTCCGGTTCTCAGCAAGGGATTTGTGAAATGTTTTCAGTCAAGGTTCTGGCCGGCGCGGCACTGGCGCTCGGCATCACCGCAGCCTCGGCGAGCGCTCAGGTGGTCGTGTCGTCGAAGATAGACACCGAAGGCGGCGTGCTCGGCAACATCATCCAGCTGGTGCTGAACGCCAACAACATCCAGACCACCGACCGCATCCAGCTCGGCGGCACCCCTGTGGTGCGCAAGGCGATCACCGCCGGCGAGATCGACATCTATCCGGAATACACCGGCAATGCCGCCTTCTTCTTCGAAAAAGCCGACGATCCGGTGTGGAAGGATGCCGCCAAGGGCTATGAAACGGCCAAGAAGCTCGACTACGACGCCAACAAGATCGTCTGGCTGTCGCCGTCGCCGGCCAACAACACCTGGGCGATTGCGCTGCGCAGGGATGTCGCCGAAACCAACAAGCTGGCGACGCTGTCCGACTTCGGCAAATATGTCTCCGGCGGCGGCCAGGTGGTGCTGGCGGCCTCGGCCGAATTCGTCAATTCGGCTGCCGCGCTGCCGGCTTTCCAGAACACCTATGGCTTCACGCTTAAGCCGGACCATCTGATCACGCTCTCCGGCGGCGATACGGCGGCGACCATCGCCGCCGCGGCGAACCAGACCAACGGCGCCAACGCCGCCATGGTCTACGGCACCGACGGCGGCATCGCGCCGTCCGGCCTGGTCGTGCTCGAAGACGACAAGGGCGTGCAGCCGGTCTACCAGCCGGCGCCGATCATCCGCGAGGCGGTGCTGAAGGAGCATCCCGAAATCGAGATGCTGCTGAAGCCGGTCTTCGCCAAGCTCGACCTCGTCACCCTGCAGGAACTGAACGGCCGCGTTCAGGTCGGCGGCGAGCCGGTCAAGGGCGTCGCCGAAGACTTTTTGAAGAAGAACGGGTTTTTGAAGTAGTCAGCCCGTTTTGAAAATGACGCCGGTGCGAGGCGCGCCATGACCACCCGCTTCGACAAGCTCGGCGTGGTCATCGCCGCGATCGTTGCCTACGCCGCCTTCGCGGCGCCCTTTGCCACCTTGCGCGCCAATCGCATCGTGCCAGGCGAGGCGCGCTCGATTCTTGAAGCGCTGCCGCCGACGCTGGGGCCGCTGCTGCTTGCGGTCGTCGTCGTTGCGGCGGTCGTCGCCTTGCTGAAAACGCCGCTGGTACCGCGCCTGGCCGCCAGCGTGGTCGCGCTTGCCGCACTGGCGCTGCTGATCGGCGTCGCCGGCAGCTTCCTGACGCCTGAGGGCAACAGCTTTGCCCGCATCTCGCCGGCTTCGGGTTTCTGGCTGCTCATCTTCGCCTTTACGCTGTTGCTCGCCGATGGGCTGACGAGGCTGAACCTGTCGCCATCGGCGCGGATCGGCGTGCTCGTTGTCGCGGCAGCGGCGATCGGCCTGCTGCTGGTCTCGGGCAGCTGGAACAGTCTGTCGATTCTCAAGGAATACGCCAACCGTGCCGACAGTTTTTGGGCCGAAGGCTCCAAGCATGTGACGCTGGCGCTGGGCTCGCTGGCGGCGGCGGTGATAGCAGGCTTGCCGCTTGGCATTCTCTGCCACCGCGTCGAAAAATTGCGGGCCGGCGTGCTCAACGTGCTGAACATCATCCAGACAATTCCCTCGATCGCGCTGTTCGGCCTGTTGATCGCGCCGCTCGGCTGGGTCGCCACGCATGTGCCCGGCGCGGCCTCCCTCGGCATTCGCGGCATCGGCACCGCGCCCGCCTTCGTCGCCCTGTTCCTCTATTCGCTGCTGCCGGTGGTGGCCAACACCGTGGTCGGTCTTGCCGGCGTGCCGCGCGCCGCCAACGATGCCGCACGCGGCATGGGCATGACCGAGCGCCAGCGCCTGTTCGGCGTCGAATTTCCACTGGCCTTCCCGGTGATCCTCACCGGCATCCGCATCGTGCTGGTCCAGAACATCGGCCTTGCCACCATTGCCGCGCTGATCGGCGGCGGCGGTTTCGGCGTGTTCGTGTTCCAGGGCGTTGGCCAGACGGCGATGGACCTGGTGCTGCTCGGCGCCGTTCCGACGGTGGCTATGGCCTTTGCTGCCGCCATCATCCTCGACGCATTGATCGAAATGACCTCCGCCAGGCGACGCGAGGCACAACCGGCATGATCGAGATCGAAGGCATTACCAAGCGCTATGACGCGACGACCGTCGTCGACGACGTGTCGATGGTGATCGAGCCGCGCACCATCGCCGTCATCGTCGGCACCTCCGGCTCCGGCAAGACGACTCTGCTGCGCATGATCAACCGGCTGGTCGAGCCGACCGCCGGCGTGATCAGGCTCGACGGCGCCGACAACCGCTCGCTGCCCGGCTACGAACTGCGCCGCAGCATCGGCTACGCCATCCAGGGCCATGGGCTGTTTCCGCATCGCACCGTGGCGCAGAACATCGCCACCGTGCCGGTGCTGCTCGGCTGGGACGCGGCCCGCACCAAGCGCCGTGTCGACGAGTTGATGACGCTCTACCAGCTCGATCCCCAGGCGTTCGGGCCACGCTATCCGCACGAGCTCTCCGGCGGCCAGCAGCAGCGCGTCGGCGTCGCCAGGGCACTTGCCGCGGAGCCGAACGTGCTGTTGATGGACGAGCCGTTCGGCGCGCTCGACCCGATCATCCGCAACAAGGCGCAGGAGGACCTTCTGGCGATCCAGAAGCGCTTCGGCACCACCATCATCCTCGTCACCCATGACATGGAGGAGGCGGTGCGCATGGGCGACAAGATCGCTGTGATGGATGCCGGCAAGCTGGTGCAATATGCCAGGCCCGCCGAGATCCTGGCGAAGCCGGCCAGCGCCTTCGTCGAGACCCTGGTCGGCGCCAGCGAAAAACCGTTCAGGCTGCTGTCGCTCGGCCGGGTGCGCGACGCCGTGGAGACGGGCACCGCCGAAGGCGAGGCGATCCCCGCCGACGCCAGCCAGCGCGATGCGCTGGCCGAACTGTTGTGGTCGGGACGCCCGGCGTTGCCGGTGACAGGCGCGGATGGCAAGCCGCTCGGTCGCGTGACTGTGGATGGGCTGGTGAAACGCGCGGCGAGGCCGGCATGAAAGAGGCCGGTGTAAAAGCCTGGCTTCCGTCACTGCTCAGGCTTGCCCTGGTGGTGCTGCTCATTGCGTTCGTGACCAATCCGGGTTGGTTCGAGCCGCTGCTGAAGCCGCTGACCGAGAGCAACGCGCCGGCAATCTACAACCAGGGCAGCCTGTTGACGCTGATGCTGCTGCACCTGAGGACCGTGCTGATCGCGACGGTGGCGGCAACCATCGTTGCCGTGGCGCTCGCCATCCTGGTCACCCGGCCGGCCGGCGTCGAATTCCTGCCGCTGTCGCGCAGCCTGGTCAATATCGGCCAGACCTTTCCGCCGGTGGCGGTGCTGGCGCTGGCCGTGCCGGCCGTCGGCTTTGGCGAGAAGCCGACACTGATCGCGCTGTTTCTCTACGGCCTGCTGCCGATCTTCGAGAACGCGCTGACCGGGCTGACGACGCTGCCGGCCAATGTGGTCGAGGCGGCGCGCGGCGTCGGCATGACCGGCTGGCAAAGGCTGGTCAAGGTCGAGCTGCCGCTCAGCGCGCCGATCATTCTCGGCGGTATCCGGCTTTCGGTGGTCATCAGCCTCGCCACTGCGACGATCGGCTCGACCGTGGCGGCCAGGACGCTCGGCGAGGTGATCATCGCCGGTCTGTTGTCCAACAACCTCGCCTTCGTCCTGCAGGGCGGGCTGATCGTCGCCGCGCTTGCCGTGCTGATCTATGACGGGCTGTCGGCGATCGAGCGCTACACCGCACGCCGCATGGGGCAGGAGACGGCGTAGGCGACAGATCAGAGCTTATCGCGTTTGCTCATCTTGGCGGAAATGGACTTCAAACAGCGATTTCCATGACCCGGCCGGGTCCTGAAGTGAAAGATAGCGGCTCTACCGAGAGGCAGCCTTCGATTGCTTCACGCAAGTTCTCGACAAGTTCGTCCAAGGTTTCACCCTGGGTCGCGCAGCCGGGAATTGCCGGTACTTCGGCCCAGTAGCCACCTTCTTCGGCTTCGTGAATGATCGCCTTGAACTTCATCGGTCATCTCCAACTCCACCCTGAAGATAGGCTGCCCCGCCGATATTTGCATAGCTGCATCAGCGCTGTCTATCTGCAAGGTCTGCCTGCCTGATCAGGCTCTCGACGGGTGTGGCAGTCCAACGTCTGCAACGGCCAGCAGAAGGCTTTCATGTTCTCCATGACCATGCTGGCGGTGCTGCTCTTCGTGGTCGAACTGGACGGCGACCTGCGCGGAGGCTGACGACCGCCAGCCGATTTCAATCGATCTGATCGGGTGGCGGCACTTGCGAGCCTGTTGCCGCCATTGCTTTTGCGCGAAAGCCGGGGCTTTTGGGCGAAAGCCGGGCAAAAACCGAACAATATCTTGACGTTCGCAGCCCTGTTTCGCATAAGCCGATGCGAGGGGAGCGGATTCGGCGCGCGGAATCCGCTCCCCGTCTCAACGGCCCAGGGAGGGGTTCTTTTGGGTCATCAATCGAGGAAAATCCGGCAATGACCATAATTTTAGCTGTCATCGCCTGCGGTCTGCTTTCAGTCCTTTACGCCATCTGGGCGACAAAATCGGTCCTCGCGGCCGATCAGGGCAATGCACGCATGCAGGAAATTTCCGCGGCCATCCGCGAAGGCGCGCAGGCCTATCTGGCGCGCCAGTACACCACCATCGCCATCGTCGGCGTCGTGGTCCTGCTGCTCGCCTGGTGGCTGCTTTCGATCACCGCCGCCATCGGCTTCCTGATCGGCGCCGTTCTGTCGGGCGCCGCCGGCTTCATCGGCATGCACGTCTCGGTGCGCGCCAATGTGCGCACCGCGCAGGCGGCTTCCAACAGCCTCGCAGCCGGCCTCGAGATCGCCTTCAAATCGGGCGCCATCACGGGCATGCTGGTCGCTGGCCTGGCCCTGCTCGGCGTCTCGATCTACTATCTGATCCTCACCCAATTCATCGGCCTCCAGCCCAACGACCGCGTCGTCATCGACTCGCTGGTTTCGCTCGGCTTCGGCGCCTCGCTGATCTCGATCTTCGCCCGTCTCGGCGGCGGCATCTTCACCAAGGGCGCCGACGTCGGCGGCGATCTCGTCGGCAAGGTCGAAGCCGGCATTCCCGAAGACGATCCGCGCAACCCGGCCACCATCGCCGATAATGTCGGCGACAATGTCGGCGACTGCGCCGGCATGGCCGCCGACCTGTTCGAGACCTATGCGGTGACCGTGGTCGCCACCATGGTCCTCGCCGCCATCTTCTTCGGCGGCACCGCCGTTCTCAGCGCCGCGATGCTCTATCCGCTGGCCATCTGCGGCGCCTGCATCCTGACCTCCATCGTCGGCACCTTCTTCGTCAAGCTCGGCTCCAACGGCTCGATCATGGGCGCGCTCTACAAGGGCCTGATCGTCACCGGCCTGCTGTCGATCGTCGGCCTCGGCATCGCCACCTCGGCAACGCTGGGCTGGGGCGAGATCGGCACGGTCGCCGGCATGGCCATCACCGGCGCGAACCTGTTCATCTGCGGCCTGATCGGCCTTCTGGTGACCGGCCTCATCGTGGTGATCACCGAATACTACACCGGCACCGACAAACGCCCGGTGAACTCCATCGCCCAGGCTTCGGTCACCGGTCACGGCACCAACGTCATCCAGGGCCTTGCGGTCTCGCTGGAATCGACGGCACTTCCGGCGATCGTCATCGTCGGCGGCATCATATCGACCTACCAGCTCGCCGGCCTCTACGGCACGGCGATCGCGGTCACCACGATGCTCGGCCTTGCCGGCATGATCGTTGCGCTCGACGCCTTCGGCCCGGTCACCGACAATGCCGGCGGCATCGCCGAAATGGCCGGCCTGCCCAAGGAAGTGCGCCAGTCGACCGATGCGCTCGATGCCGTCGGCAACACCACCAAGGCGGTGACCAAGGGCTACGCCATCGGTTCGGCCGGTCTCGGCGCGCTGGTGCTGTTTGCGGCCTACTCGAACGACCTGAAGTTCTTTGCCGCCAATGGCGACAAATACCCTTACTTCCAGGGCATGGGCGACGTCTCTTTCGACCTCTCCAACCCTTATGTCGTCGCCGGTCTGATCTTCGGCGGCCTGATACCGTATCTGTTCGGCGGCATCGCCATGACCGCTGTCGGCCGTGCGGCGGGCGCCATCGTCGAGGAGGTGCGCAAGCAGTTCCGCGAGGATCCGGGCATCATGGCCGGCACCTCGAAGCCGAACTATGCGCGTGCGGTCGATCTTCTGACCAAGGCGGCGATCCGGGAAATGATCATTCCGTCGCTGCTGCCCGTGCTGGCGCCGCTGGTCGTCTATTTCGGCGTGCTGCTGATCTCGGGCTCGAAAGCGTCCGCCTTTGCAGCCCTTGGCGCCTCGCTGCTCGGCGTCATCGTCAACGGCCTGTTCGTCGCCATCTCGATGACCTCTGGCGGCGGCGCCTGGGACAATGCAAAAAAATCGTTCGAGGACGGCTTTACCGACAAGGACGGCGTCAAGCATCTCAAGGGCTCCGAGGCGCACAAGGCCTCGGTGACCGGCGACACGGTCGGCGATCCCTACAAGGACACCGCCGGTCCGGCAGTCAACCCGGCGATCAAGATCACCAACATCGTCGCCCTGCTGCTGCTGGCCGTGCTCGCGCACGGCTGAGGCCGCTCGGCCTTTCCAGGCCCGAAATTCACAACCGAACCCGCAGGAGCGATCCCGCGGGTTCGTCTATTTTGGACGTCCAGCGTCAGGGCATTGGCGCCGGTGACGGGTCCAAGCTCGCGTTGAAATGGTCTGAGGAAAACAAAAACCCGCGGGATCGCTCCCGCGGGTTTTCGGTCGCCTGAGATGTTGCTGCTTCCCCCCGAAGCAAAAGAAGGGAAGCAAAAGAAAAGGAGGATCAGGTGCCGGGCGAGGCGCCGCCGCCGCCGCCGGGGAGGCCGGGCGCCAGCTTGCGGGCGCCGCCCATGATCTGGCTGAGGAAGTTCTGGTCCTTGCCGCCGGTCGGCGTGGTCCGCGAGATGAAGTCGAACACCTTGCCGTCCTTCAGGCCGTAATTGGCGATCTGGGTAACGCGCCCGTCCTCGCCGAAATAGACCGCCAGCACCTTCTGGTCGACCAACCTCGGCTTGTCGAAAGCGACGTAACGCTTGCGCGTCTGTGAGATGTAGTAGAAGGCCTCGTTGTCGAAAGTCGCCTTGGTCGACGGGGTGCCGAGCGCCAGAAGCACCTGTTCGCGGCTCGAGCCGACCGGCACCAGGTCGATCGCCTGCTGGTCGATGACGTAGCCCTGCGTCAGCGTCTCGCTCGGATTGAGATCACCGATCATCTTCGACGAGTTGCAGCCGCAAAGCGCCGAAGCGACCACCAGCAGCGAGATCGCGCCGGCGGATCTCGGAAATGCGGACCTGGGCAGAAAAGTCGACTTGATTTTCAGCGCGCGCAACTACAACTCCATTAGCTGGCCGCAACTTGCGCTGGGCCGCAAAACCGGTAAACCAGCTTGCTCGCCGATGCAACAAGGCCAATTCAACAAACGGTCCCCGGGAGACCACCCTCAATGTTCCAGCGCCTTTTTGGTCGCGAACGTCACGCCAACCGCGCTATCACCGAGGCGCTTTACGCACAAATCGTGGCAGCGGCGCGGCAAACCGTGTTTTATTCCGACTGGGATGTCCTGGACACGCCGCTTGGCCGCTTCGAGATGCTGTCGCTGCACATGTTCCTGTTCCAGCACCGGCTGCGCGGCGAGGGTGGTGTTGCCGGGGAGGTCGCGCAGGTGCTGATCGACGAGTTCTTCATGGATGTCGAGCATTCGCTGCGCGAACTCGGCATCGGCGACGTCGGCGTGCCGAAGCGCATGAAGAAACTGGCGAAGATGTTTTATGGCCGCACCGCCGCCTATGACGATGCGCTGGAACGAAACGACCATGACGCACTCGTCGCGGCGCTTGCCCGCAATATCAGGCCCGATGCCGGCACCTGGCCGCAGGCGACGCATCTGGCCGGCTACGTCGCCGATGTCTCCAGGCGACTCGCGGAACAGCCGACCGAATCGATTGTTTCCGGCACTGTGGCATTCCCCGCGGCCAAACCTATTTGAGAAAACAAGCCTATTTAAAGGAAAATATGAAACACGCCGATTCCCAGAGCCCCGATCGCCAGAGCCCCGTGTCCTTCGTGGCCAACGTCGCCCGGCTGCCGCAAAAGGGACTGCCGGTGCTGATCGAGGCCGACGCCGCGCAGCGCGCCGCGCTGGCAGGCGAGCACGAGTTGCTGTCGGTCGAGAACTATCGCGCCGAACTGCTGGTGGCGCCATGGAAGCGCAACGGCGTCAAGGTCAGCGGCCGCGTCGAGGCCGATATCACCCAGGCCTGCATCGTCACCCTGGACCCGATCGAGGCGCATATCGACGAGGCGGTCGACGCACTGTTCCTGCCGGAGCAGTCGAAGCTCGGGCGGCAGGGTTTCGAGGGCGGTGGCGAGATAATGCTCGATGCCGAAGGGCCGGACAGCCCGGAAACATTTTCCGGCAATTCAATCGATGTCGGGGCGCTCGCCGAACAGTTCTTTGGACTGGCGATCGATCCCTATCCGCGCAAGCAAGGCGTTTCGATGGAGGCTGCCGACGATGCCGGGACTGCGGAAAGCGAATTTCAGCAAAAGCTGCGTTCCCTGCTGGGGAAATCCTGAAAACCCGACCCAATCGGAGAAAGCCGGTTGTGCGGCAGCCCAAAAACGCTATTTTCGCCGAACCTTCGCGAGCCCCAAACCCGTTGCCAGCGCCAGGCGCTCGCTCAAGCAAACTGTGAGATGAACACCGCGTGATCAGGATTTCCATCGATGCCATGGGCGGCGATCACGGACCAAGCGTGGTCATCCCGGCGCTCATGACGGTCGCGACCCGGCGTCCCGACATCCGCTTCGTCATCTATGGTCGCGAGGAGGCAGTGCGCCCCGAACTCGCAAAGCTGCCCAAGCTGGCGGAAGTCAGCGAGTTCATCCACTGCGAGATAGCAGTCCGGATGGACGACAAGCCGAGCCAGGCGCTGCGCCATGGCCGCTGGAAGTCGTCGATGTGGAAAGCGGTCGAGGCGGTCAAGGCAGGCACTGCCGACGCCTGCATCTCGGCCGGCAACACCGGCGCGCTGATGGCGATGTCGCGATTCTGCCTCCGCACCATGGCGACCATCGACCGTCCGGCGATCGCGGCGCTGTGGCCGACATTGCGTGGCGAAAGCGTGGTGCTGGACGTCGGCGCCACCATCGGCGCGGATGCGCATCAACTGGTCGATTTTGCCATTCTGGGCACTGGCATGGCGCGCTCGGTTTTCGGCATCGAACGGCCGAGCGTCGGTCTGCTCAATGTCGGCGTCGAGGAGATCAAGGGCCAGGAAGAGGTCAAGGAGGCGGGCCGCATGTTGCGCGAGGCCAACATGGCCTCGATGAACTACCATGGTTTCGTCGAGGGCGACGACATCGGCAAGGGCACGGTCGACGTGGTCGTCACCGAAGGATTTGCCGGCAACATCGCGCTGAAAACGGCGGAAGGCACGGTACGGCAGATCGCCGGTTACCTGCGCGCCGCGATGGACCGCACGCTGATGGCCAGGATCGGCTATGTATTCGCCAAGGGCGCCTTCGATCGCCTGCGCGAGAAGATGGATGTCGGCCGCTCCAACGGCGGGGTTTTCCTGGGTCTGAACGGCGTCGTGGTGAAAAGCCATGGCGGCGCCGATTCGGACGGCTTCGCGGCGGCGATCGAGCTTGGCTACGACATGGTGCGCAACAATCTGCTCGATCGCATCGAAGCCGATCTTGATCTGTTCCATGCGCGCAATCCGCATGCCCAGACATCCAGGAAATCCGACGTCGTTGCCGACGCAGAGGAATAGGAAAGAGCCTTGATCAGATCAGTCGTGCGCGGCACAGGCTCCGCGCTGCCCCGCCGCATCATGAAGAATGCCGATTTCGAAGGCATGGTCGAGACGTCAGACGCATGGATTGCCCAGCGCACCGGCATCCGCCAGCGCCATATCGCGGCCGACGACGAGACGACGGCTTCGCTCGGCGAGGCGGCAGCGCGCGCAGCCCTCGACAATGCCGGCCTGACGCCGGCCGATATCGACCTGATCGTGCTGGCGACCTCGACACCCAACAACACCTTTCCGGCGACCGCCGTCGACATCCAGAACCGGCTCGGCATGCATCACGGCTTCGCCTTCGACATGCAGGCGGTGTGCTCGGGCTTCGTCTACGCGGTGACGACGGCCGACCTCTATATCCGCGGCGGCCTCGCCAAACGCGTGCTGGTGATCGGCTCCGAAACCTTTTCGCGCATCCTCGACTGGAGCGATCGCTCGACCTGCGTGCTGTTTGGCGACGGCGCCGGCGCGATGGTGCTGGAAGCAGGCGAGGGGGCGGGCGGCATTGCCGACCACGGCGTGCTGGCTGCCAGCCTGCGCTCCGACGGGGCTCACAAGGACAAGCTGTTCGTCGACGGTGGAGCGTCGACCACCGGAACGGTGGGCCATCTCAGGATGGAAGGCCGCGAAGTGTTCAAGCACGCGGTCGGCATGATCACCGACGTCATCGAGGCGACGTTCTCAGCTGCCGGGATCACCGCTGAAGATCTCGACTGGTTCGTGCCGCATCAGGCCAATAAGCGGATTATCGACGCTTCCGCCAGGAAGCTCGGGATAGCGGAACAAAAGGTGGTGGTTACCGTCGATTTGCACGGCAACACCTCGGCTGCTTCGGTGCCGCTGGCGCTGTCGGTGGCGGTCGCCGACGGCCGCATCAAGAAGGGTGATCTGGTGCTGATCGAGGCGATGGGCGGCGGCTTCACCTGGGGCGCGGTCCTGGTTCGCTGGTAAGTGCCGAACGGACCGGTTCGGTCCTTGACCTTGCCGGATCAATTACTTAGGCTCTATCTTTGCTTATATAGAGTTATGTTTTTTGAGCTGATGGGGACGGTTCGCATGGGGGGAAAGACACTTACGCGCGCCGATCTTGCTGAAGCCGTTTATCGCAAGGTTGGCCTGTCGCGTACTGAATCGGCCGAACTCGTCGAAGCGGTTCTGGACGAGATCTGCGAGGCGATCGTTCGCGGCGAGACGGTGAAATTGTCGTCGTTCGCAACCTTCCATGTCCGCTCCAAGAACGAGCGCATCGGGCGCAACCCCAAAACCGGCGAGGAAGTGCCGATCCTGCCGCGCCGCGTGATGACCTTCAAATCGTCGAATGTGCTGAAGAACCGCATCCTGCGCGCGCACCAGATCAGCAAGGCCAAGGGCAGCAAATAGCGCCTGCGCTTCAAAGCCCGGTTGAAAACGGTCGCCTGCTTTGACGCCGGGCTTGAATATTGTTTCATAAACCGCTGAAATAAGGCTCGATTCGGCACAACAGCCGGATCGGAATGACTCTTTGTTGAGCATGATCCTGGCCGAAAACCGTTTTCCCACTTTTCGGGATCATGCTCCAGCGTGAGGATTTCGCCCATGGACAAGAGCCCCGACGCTTTCCGCACCATCAGTGAGGTCGCAGAAGATCTCGACCTGCCGCAGCATGTGCTGCGTTTTTGGGAAACGCGTTTCAACCAGATCAAGCCGATGAAGCGCGGCGGCGGCCGCCGCTACTACCGGCCCCAGGATGTCGAACTGATCAAGGGCATCCGCCACATGCTCTACGATCAGGGATACACGATCAAGGGCGTGCAGAAGCTGTTGCGCGAGAACGGCAATCATTTCCTGGTCGCCATCGGCAATGGCGACATGGCGGCCGTCGAGGCGATCTCGCAGCGCCGGCAGGCCGATGCGGTGCCGTTGACGCCGGCGGCCCAGCCGCGCGGCGCCGATGACGAGATGCTGGTCGGCGAGCCCAAGGTGAAACCCAGCCGGCGCTTTTTCGGCCTGGGCAAGACCGAGGAGGAAGGCCCGGTGCAGCCGGGCACGTCGAAACTCTCGCGCGACAATCGCGCTTTGCTGCAGGAGGCGCTGTTCGACCTTCTGGAATGCAAGCGCCTGCTCGATCAGGTGCGCTAGCGCATGACCCCGGGATAGCGACTGCATAGAACGTCACGCGGGTCGCATGAATCGCTTCTGACGCGACGCGCTCTGGGCCCGATCGGTCGCGGCAAAACCGGAACCGGTTTTACGATCGTGCGTTCCTTCGCAAAAGAAGGAAGCCTGTCATGGTATCATTTTCGACCCTCTCCGACATCGATCTTGAAAAACAGGTCGCGGCCCTCTCCAGGGAACTGGCGGCGTTGAGGAAAGCCGTTTCCAGGCGCGGCAGCGCCTACTACGAGGACGGGCGTGACACCGCGTCGGACTATTACTCGGACCTCGCCGAGCGTTTCAGTGACGCTCTGCCTGCAATCAGGAGGCATGGCAGGGTGATAGAGAAGACGGCCCGCGATCATCCCGCGACAGCGGCCGCAGTCGGTCTGGTTGTGGTCGGGCTCGTCGCCAGCCTGTTCCTCAGCCGCCAGCAGAAAACCTCGCGAACGAGATCGAGATCGGCACGTTGAGACAAGAAATGGCGGCGTGGACGGCCGCCATTTTCGTTGACCAAAAGGTCGATCAGCGCGCGAGCTTGAGCTTGTTCTTCGGGCTGACCTGCGCGGTCTGGCTGCATTTGCCGTAGACGGTGCCGTTGGAGTCGGTGGCGTCCGTATAAGTACCCTTGCAGTCGAGCTGCAGCACCAGGCAGTGACCCGCGCCCTTGCAAACCGCGCCGCCGCCGCTCGGATGCGTGCCGTTGGCGAAGGCCGAGCCCGGCAGTGAAATCGAGCCGAAGGCCGAGACGACGATGGCAGCGGCGAGCGACAGGCGCTTGAAGTTCGAGATGTTGGTCATTTGAGCATTTCCTTCTCTTGATCGAGGATCGCCGTCAGGGCGTCCTTCCGGTTGGGACCGCCTTTGTGGCGTCCATGCCGTGTTGGTGCGGCCCGGAGAGAAAAGGTTCACGCGTCGGTTCAAGAAAATTCGCAGCCCCTGACGCGTTCTGCGTGCTCCGGCTGCTGAGATTCGATCCTACAGCCGCTTGACAAGGGAGCGGCTCAGAACCGTCGAACAATTCGGCGATCGGCCAGTCAAAGACCCCGATCGAGATGACGGTCCCGTGCCGGTGGCGCCGAGGCCTGTGCCGGGCTGCGCCGATCGGAATCACGATGCCGTGACGGCGTTTTTGGCGCTTGGCAAATCACTATCGAGAGGGCATTCTCTGCGCCGTCTCAGGCAACTTCTTGATTTGATCAAACTCTTTAAATCCACGGAGTTGCCAAATGCCCCAAATAGCAACAAGCGAAGCTTTTTCCGAACTGTCGGCGACCGAAGCTGCGCCCGACCACAGCGCCCTTAAGGCCATCCGAGAAACCAGGGGATACAGCATGGAAGAGCTGTCCCTGACGTGCGGACTGTCGGTCGATGAGATCGCCGACATCGAGAACGGCAGGAATGCCGATGTGTCG
Organism: Mesorhizobium sp. WSM4829; assembly: GCF_055811475.1. Taxonomy (NCBI): domain Bacteria; kingdom Pseudomonadati; phylum Pseudomonadota; class Alphaproteobacteria; order Hyphomicrobiales; family Phyllobacteriaceae; genus Mesorhizobium; species Mesorhizobium sp. WSM4829. The sequence continues at coordinate 149,605 of NZ_JBVVQJ010000013.1, forward strand.
AAGCTTAGGCGAATAGCCTCTGCGCTCCGGCTTCCGGAAAGCGCGCTGATCGATACGGCCGCGCTGACACAATCCGTGGAAAATACAAGACCCGTCTCGTAGCAGCGACGCCAGAGGATCAAGCCAACAAGCGAGGTGTGTTCTGGATTTGAAGTTCCTGAATGCTGACGACATCCACCAGAGCAGGAACTTCAAATCCACCATGCCGGGCATCGGCGTCATGGCCGCCGAATTCGGTTGACCCGAACCGGGTTATCACGATACATCGCGACCGGTCCGGAGTGTAGCGCAGCCCGGTAGCGCACTTGACTGGGGGTCAAGGGGTCGTCGGTTCGAATCCGGCCACTCCGACCAAATAAGCCCTTAGAACCCTAAGGCTTATTTGAAATCCGGGGAAACTAGCTGAGCCGCGAAAGCGAGAAATTGGGGCCTTTCTGGGCCCTTTCCTTGTCTGGGCCGTGCCAGTCTGGGGCCATGTCGCCCGAATCGCGCCGTGAACGGGCCGACGATCGGCGGCCAAGCGCTGATCGACAGGCTCGGATCAGATCGCGGATCGATGCATCAGGATCTGGTCGGGCTGTTTGGCTGCTCAAAATGCAAGGCCGAAGGCCGCGACCGCCGCCCGGTGTTCTTCACGTTCATTCCCGACGACAAAAGCCAGCAGCGAGAGCGGCACTGCACCTGGAAGCGGACCTTCGAAAGTGAAGGGCTCGAAACGCGGGAACCTTTCATCCGCGAGCCGCTTTGTGTGCATGTCCCAAGCCGTGCAACCACCCATATTGCCAAAGGGTAGCCCAGATCGGGACGTCAACTGTGAAGTCGCCTTGGAAGCCGCATTTGCAGCCTTGGTGACAGCCTCGGAAGCGAAGGGTTGGATGCCGCGCGAAACGGCTGCAGCCCTACTGAAAATCGCAACGGAGCATGCCCAGCGGTTCAGGCTTGTGCCGGCTGAGCCGCCAAGGTGGCGAACGCGAAGAGGTATGTTCATCGCGTGTGCCGCGCTCGTGTTTTTGCTGTGTGCAGCCATCGTTTGGTGGGGTGCTTAGATGGCGATCAACGTTTCGCCCCCGGATACGGCCGTTGCCGCGGTCGTAGTGATGGCGTTGCCGCCTATACGTTAGATTGCGCAACGCTCGCCTAAGTTCATCCGGCCAGCGCCATGCCGACGGCTATGCCTATGCCCATCACCAGCCCTGCAGCGGGTTCCCGCCATATTCGACGGCAATGGCTAAGACCACCACTCGCTACGCCCGCGTGCTGGACTCCGACCATTTTCAAGGGACTTAGACTTGCCCCCAGAAAGCCCATCATGCCCCAGCCGCCGGCGCGGACAGCGCCCCCCGCCCCAACAGCCCCGGATGGCGGGATTACAAATCGATAGCGCCCCCGAAAAGCCCGAGCCGCAGATATAAGTGGCGCCACTGATAGATGTAGATGTAGGTGGCCAGCGCG
>NZ_JBVVQJ010000013.1:151066-161862 GCF_055811475.1 Mesorhizobium sp. WSM4829
CCGCCGCCCCGTTCCTCCTCCCAACTATATTCCTCCCCCAACAACCCCCCCCCCCCCCCCCCCCCCCCCCCCCCCCCCCCCCCCCCCCCCCCCCCCCCCCGGCCGCAACTGCCGCTGATGGCGGTATTCCAATGCGATCGCGCCCCAGATCAGCCCGAGCAGCAGATAGACGTGGCGCCAGTGATCGATGTCGATGAAGGTGCCCAGCGCGATATTGCCGATGAAGGCGACATAGGCGCACAGAAGGTAGGGCTGCCACGGCCTGTCACGCAGGAGAATGCGGAAGCCGGCTGCCATCGTCCAGCAGGTCAGCGTCAGGAACGAGACGAAGCCGAGCCAGCCATAGTCCATCAGCATTTTCAGCCAGATGTTGTGTGTGTCTTCGCCGAAAATCGTGCCGAAGACGAGCGGGCCGATGCCGAGCGGATGCTCCAGCGCCATCTGGAAACCGAAGCTATAGCGGGCGAAACGGCCGAGGCGGGCGGTATCGTAGCTCTGTTCCAGCTGGGCGCGGCTGGAGAACATTTCCGAGACGCCCGGCAGCTGCAGGATGACGAGCATCGCGATGACCAGCAGCGAGATGGCGGCGACGGTCATGACGACGACACGCAGCCGGAATTTTCCGCTGGCGCTCTGCAGGAACAGGGCGCCGGTGAGCAGGATCGCCGAAACGCCGAACATGCCCCAGGCGCCGCGCGAGAATGAGAAGAAAATCCCGGCCGTGATGATCAGCAGCGGCATCGCCAGCAACGGCATGCGTGAGACGGGGCCGGTCAGCAGGAGATGGAGCAGGTAGATGCCGGGCAGCACCAGGAACGGCCCGAACACGTTCGGATCCTGGAAGGCGCCGGTCGCGCGGTCGTATCTGGTGAAGATCTCCGCCCCCGGGAAGGCATGGAAATAGCCGGCGATCCCGAGCAGCGAGGTCAGCACCGCCGACATCACATAGGCCCGGAAGATCACTCGGTAGAGATTTGGCTGGACCGATGTCACCGAGGCGAAGAACACCGCGGTAAACGCCAGGAACAGCGACACGGCGAGATAGAGCGGGGTGCCGGCAATATCCGACATCTGGGTCATCGCGATCATGCCGCCGATGTTCATGACCACCAGCAGCACCAGCAGCGGCGCCGCCGCGCGCGATATGCGCAGGCCGAACAGGGCCCACACCGCCATCAGGGCGACCATATAGAGGTCGTATGGCGCCGGCTCGGCGATGACGAAACCGGACAGAAAGACGCCGAGGAAAACCGCGCCCGACGCAATCAGCGCGATCAGCTTGGCGTTGACCGCGGCCGGCGACAGTTCATGCGCGACTGCGCTCAATAGGCATTTTCCGTATTGAGCAGCCGGATCGGTGTCAGGAACAGGATTTTCAGATCGAACAGCAGCGACCAGTTCTCGATATAATAGAGGTCGTACTCCGTCCGCATGCGGATCTTCTCGTTGGTATCCATCTCGCCGCGCCAGCCATTGATCTGCGCCCAGCCGGTGACGCCGGGCTTAACCTTGTGGCGTGCGAAATAGCCGTCGACCACCTCATTGTAGAGAAGGTTGTGCGACTGGGCGGCAATGGCGTGCGGGCGCGGGCCGACCAGCGACAGCGAACCGAAAAGCGAATTGAAGAACTGCGGCAACTCGTCGATCGAGGTCTTGCGGATGAAGCGGCCGACGCGGGTGACGCGCGGGTCGTTCCTGGTCACCGTCTGCTTGGCGGTCGGGTCGGCCTTGTCGGTATACATCGAGCGGAACTTGTAGACCTCGATGATCTCGTTGTTGAAGCCATGCCGCTTCTGGTGGAACAGCACCGGTCCCTGGCTGTCGAGCTTGATGGCGATCGCGGTCGCCAGCATGACCGGCGAGAACACGATGATGCCGATGATCGAGAAGACGATGTCGAAGGCGCGCTTGGCGACCGAATCCCAGTCGTTGATCGGCCTGTCGAAGATGTCGAGCATCGGCACCGAGCCGATGTAGGAATAGGCGCGCGGCCGGAATTGCAGCGCGTTCGAATGCGCCGAGAGCCGGATGTCGACAGGCAGCACCCACAGCTTCTTCAAAAGCTGCAGGACGCGCGTTTCGGCGGTCAGCGGCAGCGACACGATCAGCATGTCGATACGGGCGATGCGGGCGAACTCGATGAGCTCGGAAACGGTGCCGAGCTTTGGGTAGCCGGCGACGATGGGCGGCGAGCGCTTGTCGCCGCGGTCGTCGAAGATGCCGCAGATGCGGATGTCGTTGTAGGGCTGCTTTTCGAGGGAGCGGATCAGGACTTCCGCCGCCGTGCCGCCGCCGACGATGACGGCGCGGCGCTCCATGCGCCCGTCGCGCGCCCAGCGCCGGATTAGCTTCGACATCAGCAGTCTCAGGCCGAAGATCAGCATGAAGCCGACGACGAACCAGGTGCCGAAAACCAGGCGCGAATAGTCCTGCGACATCTTCATGGCGAATGCCGTCAGCGCCATCAAGGCGAAGGTGCCGGCCCAGGCCATCAGCAGACGGCCGAAATTGGCGAGCGGCCGCATGAACGAGACGATCTGGTAGCAGTCGGTGAGGTCGAGCAGCACCACGGCGAGGGACGAAGCGGCGGCGATCGCCAACGGATATTGCCAGGCGAGATGGTTGAAGAAGCCGACATAGTAAAAATAGATGCACAGGCCCGACAGGAACAGCAGTGCGAATTCGACCATCCGCAAGACGCCGCTGACCATGATCGGCGACATGGTGTCGCGCCGGTATTGCGACGCGACCTGACGGGCGACGTCGTTCATGCCGCCGGGGTTATCGTCAGCGGCCGGGCCGTTGAAATTGCGCACCGCGTCTTTCGAAAAGCGGCGTTTGGGATCGAAGTCGCTCATGATGCATCCGCAAAGCTTCACGCAAGTGAATAGCGAAATAGAGCTAAGAAACCCTTGAAACAACAAATAGGTTTTGGAGAAGCTTTGAGGTCAGCGCCGTTTTGGGGTTAGCGCCCATTTCGGGTTAGCGCTTGAGCGCCGCGAAATAGGCCGTCTCGATCGCGGCGGCCATCACGTCGGCGCCGAATCGCGCCTTGAGGTCGGCGGTATCGGGCATCAGCCTGCCATAGGCATCGGGGTCGGCCAGCGCCGCGCTCATCTTGTCGGCGAGCTCGCGCGGATCGGGCCGGATCAGGGCAGGGGAGCCGGCGCCAAGAATTTCCGGGATGCCGCCGACGCCGGTGGCGATCATCGATTTGCCGGCGGCGAGCGTCTCCAGCACGATGTAGGGCATGGCTTCCGCGCGCGAGGGCACGACAACCAGTTCGGCCAACTCGAAGGCCTTGCGCGCCGGCATCGGCGGCAGGAAGCGCATATGGCCTTCGAGCCCGAGCCGCTTCACTTGCGCATGGTAGCGCGGCAGGTCGTCGCCGTCGCCGACCATCACCGCATTCACCGGGCGGCCGAGCCGCGTTCCGGCAAGAACCAGCGCATCGATGAAGATGTCCGGTCCCTTGAGGTCGCGCATCATGCCGATATAGAGGGCATCGGCCGCATTCGGCTTGGCTCGCACCGGCTCGAACTCGGCGGCGCTCAGTCCATTGTAGACAAGGTTGTTCGGGATCGGCGGTTCGCCGACCTTCCTGCGATAGGTCCGCCTTTCATAGTCGGAGACAAACAGAAGATAGTCGGTGAAGCGCGCCATGAACCGCTCGAGCGCGAAGAACAGCTTCCCCGTGGCGGTGGTCTCGTCATAGTGAAGAGAGCCGCCGTGCGGCGAATAAAGGCGGGCTACGCGAAACCTTGATACCCGCAACAATGAGCCGAAAAGGCGGGCATAGGCGCCACCCTTGGCGCCGTGCCCGTGGAGCACGTCCGGCCGCAATTCCTTGATGATCCCAAATGTGCGCCAGGCCGAGGCGAGGTCGCCCGGTCCGACATGCCGCTGCATCGGCGTGCGATGGATGCCGAGCGCCATTATGCCCTTCATCTGTTCGAACAGATGTTCCTCGAAGTCGCCGCCGGTCGTCGAATCGCAGACGATGCCGACGGCATGCCCGGCGGCGACCTGCGCCTCGGTCAGGTCGCGCACGTGACGAAAAATCCCCCCGACAGGTGAGCGAAAGCAGTGGACGATCCTGAGTGTGTCCGCCACGTGGTCTAGAACAGGCGTTCGCGAACATAGACCGTGTCGCCGGGCAGAAGCGGGTCGGAGGTGGCAACGCGACCGGTCATGACCTTGCCGTTGATGTCGCGGGTGATGTCGACGCTTCCCTGGTTGGCGCGCGGGCTGAAACCGCCGGCGATGGCAATCGCCTTTTGCACGGTCAGGCCGGGAACATAGGAGTACTGGCCCGCAGCACCGACTTCGCCCATGATGAAGATCGGCCGGTAGCGGTCGATCTCGACCGAAACGTCCGGATCACGGAGATAACCCTGGCGTAGTTTGTCGGCGATCTCGCCTTCGAGTTGCTGTGCGGTGTGGCCGCGCGCCGGCACGGCGCCGACGAGCGGGATGGACAGATAGCCGGATTGGTCGACACTGTAGACGTTGGTCAAACCTTCCTGCTCGAACACGGTGACGCGGACCCGGTCGCCGGCGCCGAGGCGATAAGGCTGATCGAGCATTTTATGAAAGGCGGCCGGCGCCGGCCGGTAGCTGGAGCAACCGGCAAGCAATGACACGGCGAGCAGCGCACGGAACAGGGAAGCAGTGCTTTTCATGACCGGACATGTACCTTCGACTGGCCGCCGCTGCACCGCGGCAAACGCTGGAGATCGAGGCCCGTTATCATCCGGTTAGGGTTAATGGCCGGTAAAGGCGGGCGGCCGAAGCGACGGCAACCGACGGGAGGCGGCCGGTTCCGGTGCTTTTAGCTGCCGCGTGCGCGCAAAACCTGACAGGTTGCTTACCGCAATATTAACGGCTGAGTTACCATATTTGTTTACGGTGTATACTGACTAATGCATGTCGCCCAAAAGTGCGCAGCGGTTTTGGGACAAACGACATGCATGAAAACAAGAGCTTGAAGTGCGTCGCATGAATCCGTTCGATGCGACGCGCTTCAAGCACCGGAGCAGGATGCATGTCCGTTCAATCCGCGGCCGCAGATGTCGACGTCGATCTCAGGCAGCTCTTCGCCAGCCTTGCGAGGAATTGGCTGCGCATTCTTGTCGTCGCGCTTGTCGTAACCGGCCTGGCGTTCGCGCTCACCTGGCTCGCCACGCCGCATTACCGGGCCGAAACCCGGCTTTTGATCGAAACGCGCGAATCGGTCTACACGCGCCCCGACGGCACCAATGACAACGACAAGCCTATACTCGACGAGGAAGGCGTGACCAGCCAGGTCGAGGTCATTTCCTCGACCGACATCCTCAAGCAGGTGGCGCAGAAGCTTGATTTGTCGCGGCTGCCCGAGTTCGACGAGACGGCGGATATGCCGGCGCTGAGCCGTCTGCTTGTCGTCGCCGGCCTGAAAAGCGACCCCAACGAGATTCCGCCGGAAGAACGCGTGCTGACGAAGATGCGTGAGAAGCTCAACGTCTATCGCGTTGAAAAATCTCGCGTTATCGTCATCGAATTCTCCTCGGAAGATCCCCGGCTCGCCGCCGCAATCCCGAACGCCATCGCCGACGCCTACATCTCCGTCCAGGGCAATGCCAATATCGAATCGAATTCCGCCGCAACCGACTGGCTTGCGCCGGAGATCGCCGACCTGTCGAAGCGGGTGAAGGATGCCGAGGCCAAGGTGGCAAGCTACCGCGCCCAGTCCGATCTTTTGATGGGCGGCAACAATTCGGTGCTCGCCACGCAACAGCTTTCCGAACTGTCCAGCGAATTGTCGCGGGTGCGGGCCAATCGCGCCTCGGCGGCAGCGACTGCCGACAGCGTGCGCAGGGCACTGCAGAATGGCGGCTCGCTGGATGCGGTGCCGGAGGTGCTGTCGTCCGGACTGATCCAGCGGCTGCGCGAGCGGCAGGTCGAGCTCAAGACCAACATCGCCGACCTTTCCACCTCCTTGCTCGACAATCATCCGCGCATCCGGGCGCTGAGGTCGCAGCTTGCCGATCTCGACCGCCAGATCCGCAACGAGGCGGAAAAGATCATGACAGGGCTGATGACGCAGGCGCGGACCGCCCAGGCCCGCGAAAACCAGCTTGTCGCCGACGTCAACACGCTGAAGGCCGCATCGGCGCGCGCCGGCGACCAGCAGGTCGAACTGGACGCGCTGCAGCGCGAAGCGACCGCCCAGCGCCAGCTGCTCGAAACCTATCTCACCCGTTATCGTGAGGCGTCTTCGCGCAAGGACAGCAACTATCCGCCGGTCGACGCCCGTGTCTTTTCCCGCGCGGTGGCGCCGTCCCAACCCTACTATCCAAAAATCCTGCCGATCATCGGTGCGGCCTTCGTCGGCTCGCTGCTGGTCATGGCGATCGTGACGCTTCTGCAAGAGCTGTTTTCGGGTCGCGCCATGCGGCCGGCCGCCGGCGCCCGCTTCGAGCGGATCGAACAGGTCGCGATGCCGGTTGCCCACGAACCGCCCAATCACGAACCGCCCAATCACGAACCGTCCGATCACGAATCGCCCGATCACGAGCCGCCCAATCAGGAACCGGCCGATATCGAAGACCTTGGGGATCGGACGGCGGAAGTCCAGGCAGAGCCGCAAGCGGCTGCCGCGGCGCCAGCAACTGGCCCGGCAACTGGTGACGACGTCGGGCCGGCGCGCCGCAGCCTTGGCGAGGTCGAAATCGACAAGGCGGTGGAGAAACTGATCACAAGCGGCGCGGCACGCGCCATATTCGTATCGCCGGAAGGCGACGAGGCGGCCGCCTCGGCGGTGCTGGTGGCGCGTGAGGTTTCCGACACCGGCCTGCGCGTGCTCCTGCTCGATCTCACCGCTTCGGGCGCCGCCTCGCGGCCGACGCTGGACAGCAGGCTTTTCCCGGGCATCACCGATCTGCTCGCCTCCGAAGCGCAGTTCAGCGACGTGATCCATGCCGATCTCTATTCGGACTGCCACGTCATTCCCGTCGGCAACGCCGATCCGATTCGCGCCATGCGCGCTGCCGACCGGCTGCCGATCATCATGCAGTCGCTGACCACCGCCTACGATCTGGTCGTGGTCGAATGCGGACCCACCGACGCGCAAGGCATCAGCCGCCTTGTCGGCGAGGGCACAGAAGTCTTCCTGTCGCTGCTGGAGCCGAACGACGAGGTGGCGCAGGCCGCGGTCGAGCTTATCGAGAGCGGCTATCCCGACCTGACGCTGGTGACGCCGGTCGGCCATCAGACGCCAGGGACGCCGCTACCCGGACGGCGCTCCGCCGCCTGAGACGGTTTGTTGCTTCCATGTCGATTCCGATTGAGGAAGTCATGCATTATACGTATAATGCATGACTTCTGGATCAGATGGCAGGAAAATGATCAAAGTCAACGCGGCCGAGTTTCAGCGCAATATTGGACGTTATCAGGACATGGCGCTCACCCAGCCCGTGGTGGTCACCCGCAACGGTCGGGAGCGCACCGTGATGATCTCGACTGAGGAATATCGTCGTCTCAAGCGCCGCGACCGACAGGTGTTGAGCCTCGACGACTTCGATGATGCCGATATCGCTGCCCTTGAGGCGACCAGCGCCCCGGAATCGTCCAAAGCTTTCGATCACGAGCTAGACCAGTAGCTGCGTGGCGGTAAAAGCGCGGTCTTGCCTTCTCCCCTTGTGGGAGAAGGTGGATCGGCGCGCAGCGCCGAGACGGTTGAGGGGTGTTGGCCGGATCGCTGTTGGTGCCAAGCTGGAACACCCCTCATCCGACCGAGCTTCGCTCGGCCACCTTCTCCCACAAGGGGAGAAGGGGGAGCCAATCGCGAGCGTCAGCGATTTGCGTGACGATGGTGCTGGACGGAGCGCCAACGCCGGGTAATCTCGCCCGATGCCGCATCAGCCCGTCGCCCCGACCAAACGTCGTTTCGCCCGCTCGATGCGCCGCAAGTCAACGGAGGCGGAAGACCGCCTGTGGCACGAGCTGCGCGGACGCAGGCTCGACCGCATCAAATTCCGGCGTCAGGTTCCTATCGGCAGATTCATCGCCGATTTCGTTTGCGCCGAGGCCAGGCTGATCGTCGAGATCGACGGCAGCCAGCATGCGGATTCAAACTATGATCGGGAGCGAGACGCCGAATTGAAGGCGAGGGGCTTTCGTGTGCTGCGCTTCTGGAACGACGACGTGCTACGCGATTTGAACGCCGTCTGCGATACCATCATCGCTTATGTCGGCGACCAGAGTTTGCAGCCGCGGCGGTAATAGGGGAGCCAAATCACTTACTTCCCGGAATCTCGGCAGCGTTCAGCTGTCGTCCTCTGCTGGCACAGCCTGCCCGGCCGCTTTGCGGCGCAGCATCTTGGTCAGCTTCCAGATCGTCGGGCTGTTCTTGACGAAGGCTTTCAGGCGTGCGCCCTGCCGCAGGACAAACACCAGCGCGCGGCCTTTTGCCGTCAGCGGAATCAGCACCTCGAAATGCCGGGTTTCGATATCGCACCACAGCCGCTTGTAGGGTTCGTCGCCGACCGAGAAATCATAGACATCGAACCCGCTCTCGCAGGCTTCCTCTATGTTGTCGAAGAACAGGAAGTCGCCGGGGCTGGCATGGGCGAGGTCGTCGTCGGCGATCGCTCCGAATTCGCAGATCAGGCGTTTTCCCGAGCGGCTCGATCCGGTGACAGCGCGAAGCTTGCCGGCGACTTCGAGCCCATGCAGCACGAAGGACGGCGTGTCGTCGGAGAGCGCTTCGACGAACAAGGCGCGGAAGAAAGCACGAACCTGTGGCTCGCCGAAGACGTTGGCGATGCCCATCTTGCGGAAGCGGAACTCCTTCATCTCGAAAAACGCATCGAGCAGCCTGTTCACCTCGTCCGCCGTCCGGGCCTCGATGCGGCGGTGGCTGCCGACGGCCCCAAACTTGCGCGCCTGCGAGCGGTGCCTCTTGCGCCTGCGCTTGCCGCTGGCGCGGGAGAGCAGGGCATCAAAACCTCCCGCCAGGTCGACGGCCAGCGACAGGTTGGGGCTGGGAAAATGCGGGAGGGACAGAAGCGGATTGGCAACGCGGTCGAGATCGGGCAGCAGCCGTTCCAGCGAGACGAGGTCGATGTCCGGCCGCGCCCTGGCGATCGCCGCCAGCATCGAGCGGATCGCCGCGCCATCCGCCCTGGTCAGCCAGGACGGGTCGGCGGCGGCGAAATTGCCGTTGGCATGGCGGCCGCCCATGAAACGGGCGACGCGTAACGGCCCGCGGCTGGTGACTTCCAGCGCCAACCAAAAAACCGGCCGGCCGTCAGCGCTCAGCGTCGCCAAGACGGTGTCCGCTTCGGCATGTCTGGCCCAGTTCAGGATCCAGGCCGGGCTCTGCGCCGGCGCGAACAGCGCCGAACCGCAGAACTCGGCATAGGCCGCAAGTGCCGCACCGTCGGCGACCGACACCGACAGGCCGGCATGGTCCAGAGGCACCGCGCGCGGCGCCGCCTGCATGGCCTCGAGCCGATTGCCGTCAAATGACGCGGTGGCGTCAACCATACCTCAATCCTTTAGGGCGTATTCACCGCGATTGGGGGCGCGCATAGGCGCATTCCGTGCTTGGATGAGCCTAGGCGCAAAAGGTGAATGAATGATCGACGGGGGCGAGGCAATCCGGAAACTGGCGCTCAACGTCGTGCGCTATACCGGTCTTGCCCCGCTGGCCAAGCCGTTCGTCGGCGGCATCGGCGCCATCCTGATGCTGCACCGGGTCACCGCCACGCCGGAAAAGCCTGATAGCGTCAACCGGCATCTCAACATCGCGCCTGAGTTCCTTGACGCTGTCATCGCCGACATGAAGGCGCACGGCTATGCATTCGTCACCCTGGACGAGGCGATCGAGCGCATCAAGTCCGGCGGCAAGGGTGGCCAGTTCGCGGCGATCACCGCCGACGACGCCTATCGCGACAACAAGACCGAGGCGCTGCCGGTGCTGGAAAAGCACGGCGCGCCGATCACCATCTATGTCGCGCCGGGGCTGATAAACGGCGCCGCCGATCTATGGTGGGAGGTGGTCGAGGACATCGTCAGCGCGCGCAACCGGTTGGTTTTGACGACACCGAACGGTCCGGTGACGATCGACTGCTCGACCCCGGGCAAGAAAATCCAGGCCTTTGCGCGCCTGCACGATTATCTGACGCTGGAGGTCCGCGAGGAGGACCAGCGCGCGGTGCTGCGCGAATTGGCGCGGTCGAACGGTATCGAGTTGGGCGCGCGCCAGAACCTGTTGATGAACTGGGACGAGATCCGCGCCATGGCAGGGCATCCGCTGGTGACGATCGGCGCGCACACCGTCAATCATCGCAATCTGAAGCGGCTTTCCGAAGCCGATGCGCGGCACGAGGTCGACGACGTCAGGCGCATATTGCAGGCCGAACTCGGCGAGGCGCCGCGCCATTTCGCCTATCCCTATGGCTATGCCAGCGCCGTTGGTGACCGCGAAGTCGGCTTTGCCCGCGACGCCGGCTATGTCTCGGCGGTGACGACACGCCACGGCGTGCTGCGCGCCGAACATGCCGGCTTCCTGCACGCGCTGCCGCGTATTTCGGTCAACGGTCGCTATCAGAGCGTTGCCCATATCCGCACGATGCTGTCGGGCGTGACGACGCCGCTGGCCAACGCCGGCAAGATGCTCGTCACCATCTAGTGGTCTGACACTCCGGTGGACGGCAAACCCTTTGCGGACCATCCTGTTTGGACCGGAGACATCGCGAACAGGTGTGCGAGGACATCGCGAACAGTTTTGCGCATTGCGCGCGAGGGGGTTC
>NZ_JBVVQJ010000014.1:0-24875 GCF_055811475.1 Mesorhizobium sp. WSM4829
TTTTGCCAAGCTGGAACACCCCTCATCCGACCTCGCTTCGCGAGGCCACCTTCTCCCACAAGGGGAGAAGGAAGAGCGCAGCGCCTTGGCCAGAAAAACCTTGCCCAAACAACACCATACGGCCGGCGCCTGCCAACATGATTCAAGTGCAAGGGCGAAGAAATGACCCGCCACGTCACCTTCATGACCATCGACGATGCCGAGCATTACACGCCGCAGCAGCGCGCCGCGATCGTATCGGCCTATCCGGCGCATGAGCGCGAGGCGCGGGCCAGGGGCATTCCGGTGCTGGGTTCCGGCCGCATCTTTCCGGTGCCGGAGGAGCTGATTGCCTGCGAGCCGTTCCGGCTGCCGCGCTACTGGCCGCGGCTCGGGGCGCTGGATTTCGGCTGGGATCACCCTTCCGCTGCTGTCGAGCTCGCCTGGGATACGGAGGCCGACGTCGTCTATGTCGCAAAAGCCTGCCGCGCCTCGCAGCAAACGCCGGCCATGCAGGCGCTGACCCTAAAACCGTGGGGCGAATGGCTGCCCTGGGCGTGGCCGCGCGACGGGCGCCGCGAGACGCTGGAAGGTGCGGGCGTGGCACTTGCCCGGCAATATGGCGCGCATGGGCTGAACATGCTTTCCAGCCATGCGCAATTCGCCGACGGTTCGGTGTCGGTCGAGGCCGGGCTGATGGAGATGCTCGACCGCATGCAGAGTGGCCGCTTCAAGGTGTTCTCGACGCTTCTGCCCTGGTTCGAGGAGTTTCGGCTCTACCACCGCAAAGACGGCCAAGTGGTGAAGCTGCGCGACGATCTGATGGCGGCGACACGCTACGGCGTGATGATGCTGAGGGAAGCGGTGGTCGACCCGTCCGAGTTCAAGACGGCACGGCGAAAGGCAGGGCAGAGCGATCCGCTGGGGGCGTTCCGGTGAGGGGACCCCGCCGATGACCGTTCGCATCGTCAGCGCTACGCTGCGCGACCTCTCCTACATCGCCGCCAATCTGCGGACCGAGGACCGGACGGAGATCGACTGCCAGTTCGACGAATGGTCGCCGGCGCTGCTGGCGCTGACGGCGCTGCAGGGGTTTGCCTATGTCGCCGAGCTGAACGGCAATCCGGAGGCCGGCTTTGGCGCCGCCGAGCAGCGCGGCGGGTTGTGGATCGCCTGGAGCTGGGGCACGCGCCGCATGAGGCGCTGCGTGCCTGGCATCACGGCGTTCTTTCACGCCGTGCTCGGTCCGCAGGTTGCCGCGCACGGCGCCTTCCGCGTCGAGGCGCGGGCGCTGGCCAGCAATGAATTGGCGCTGCGCTGGCTGGCCCGGCTTGGCGCCACGCAACGCTGCCGCCTGCCGGGCTACGGCAAGAACGGCGAGGATTTTTTGCTCTACGACTGGACGAGGTCGTCCGACTTCGGGACGTCCAACTTTGGAGAAAGCTGGAACCATGTGCCTTTTTCAAAAGCCGCCGGCGCTGAAGCCGCTGCCACCGACACCGACCATTGCCGACAAGGATGTGCAGGCGCGCGAAGCAGCGCTCCGGGCTGAGCTCGAGCAGCGCCAGGGCACCGCCGGCACGGTCAAGACCGACCTGTCGCCGAGCGAACTCAGCGGCCAGCGCCGCGTGCTGCTGGGGGTGTGACGTGGGTGCGTAATCTCCCCCCTTGAGGGGGAGATGGCCGGCAGGCCAGAGGGGGTCGTCTCGCGTAAAGCGCCACTTTGATCTGCTGCAGGAGGCCGCGTCCGGTCGCGCCGACCCCCTCTGTCGCCTTCGGCGACATCTCCCCCTCAAGGGGGGAGATTACGCTCCGGCTTGCGCGCGAAGGCCCAGACCATCAGCGGATATTCCTCGTCGTTGCTGAGGTCGCGCCATAGGCCGTAGGCGCGCACCGGGCCGCCGATATGGGCTTTTGCGCAGGCTTTGTTGCCCCAGCTGAACACTTCAATGTTTGCCTGGGGGAAGCCGCCCTCGACCAGGACCTGCTTGAGGCCGGCGGCGGTCCAGCGGTTGTAGTCGTGCGGCCTGGCATGCACCCTGAACAGGAACGGCGTCGCCACCATCGCCCAGCCGCCCGGCCGGGTCATGGCGTGGATATTCTGTGCCGCGGCAAACGGGCGCTGCACATGCTCCAGCACCTGGTCGGCGATGACGACGGAATATTGCCGGTCGGTGCGGTCCTTGCAGATGTCGAATTCGGGAAAATCGACCGATGTATAGTTGGAGCAAATCGTCTTCCAGTGGCGGTTCCAGCCGGGCGAGATCTCGATCACGTCAGAGGATTTGCGGCCGTCGGCCTCAAGAAACGCGGTGAACGCCTCGATCTGCCTGATGCGCAGCCAGTTGCGGGAATCGTAGCCGATCAGCCGCTTTGCAACCTGCTTGCTTCGCCTCTTCAGGGCGCCGGGTAGGCTTTCCGTCATTATCAAATCGATCTCCTTGAGTCGCCGCCGCGCCCCCTTGAACATCGCAAAAGCGAACAAAATTCGACCTGGCCTTGGCAATATCTGGGCTTCTAACAAGCTGATACATCAGAACAAGGATATGCCATGGCGAGCGATTCCCGTGCCCACGATATCCTGTCGCGACAGGCGGAACTGGAGAGCGAGCGCAGCCAGTATGAGGCTGTCTGGGAGGCGGTGTCGGAATTCTGCGACCCCGACGCGCCCGATGTCTGGAGTGGGCGCCGGGGCGCGGAACCGCAGGCCGAGCGGCAGCAGCGGCGCGGCGCCCGTGTCTACGCCAACACCATCAACTCGGCCGCCAACCGGCTGGCCGCCGGGCTGGAAAGCCTGATCATCCCGCAGTCGGAGAAATGGCACGGGCTGTCGACCGCCGCCGTGAACGACGAGGAGAGCGACGAGGAGAAGGAATGGGCGGAGGTGCTTCGCGATTTCCTGTTTGCGCTGCGCTATTCGGCCAATTCGAATTTCGTGCCGGCGACGCAGGCCTGCCTGCGCAACGTCGTGCGCTATGGCCCGGCCTATCTCTACGCCGAGGAGGGCTTTGCGCCCCACACGCTGATCCGCTATGCCTCGATCCCGGTGGTCGAGGGCTATCTCTGCCGCAACCGCTGGGGCCAGGTGGACATTTTTCACCGCCGCTACGAGCGCACCGCACGGCAGGCGGCGCAGCTGCTCGGCTATGACAAGCTGCCGGCGCGGATCAAGTTGCTGGTCGACGACCCGGCCAAATGCGAGACCAGGATCTCGCTGATCCAGTGCATCCAGCCGCGCGACGAGCGCAAGATGTACCGGCTCTCCGGCACCTACCAGTATCTCGACACGGCCTTCGCCTCCTACCACGTCGTCGAGGACGAGGAGGTCATCGTCAGGGAGAGCGGTTTCCGCTCCTTCCCGGTGTCCTGCTTCAACTGGCGCCGCCATGAGGGCGACCCCTATGGCATCTCGCCGACCATCGAGGCGCTGACCACGGTGCGCGAGGAAAATGCCGTGCGCCGCTCGGGCCTCAGGGCGCTGCAGCAGATCACCGATCCGGCGACCGCGTCGAAGGCGCGGCTCGACTATGTGCCGGTGCTCAATCCCGGCGAGAATTATCCCGGCCTAATCGACGACAATGGCCGGCCGCTGATTGCGCCGATCGCTGTGGGCCAGAACCCGACCCATGCATTCGACTACGCGGAAAGCCGGGCCGAGGAGATCCGCGACATGATGTTCGTCAACCTGTTCCAGACGCTGGTGCAGAACCCGCAGATGACGGCCACCGAAGCCTTGATCCGGCAGGAGGAGAAGGGCGCGCTGCTCGGGCCCTCCGGCTCGATCATCCAGGCCGGCTTTGCCGCCAATCTCGACCGCGAGCTCGGTATCCTCGAGGACAAGGGATTGTATGAGGAAGACAGCCGCTTCCTGCCGCCGGCGAGCCTCGCCGGCAAGGCGGTGCGGCCGACCTTCACCGGGCCGCTCGACGTGCTGCGCCGCTCGGCCGAGGCGCGCGACACCATCCAGGTGGTGACCACGGCCATGCAGATGGCGCAGTTCGACCCCGGTGTCATGGACAATATCGACGGCGACGAGGCGCTAAAAATCGTGCAGAGCGCCGGCCGCAGCCCGCAGCGCATCTTTCGCCGCCAGGACGAGGTGGCTGATATTCGCGATGCCCGAGCCAGGGCGCAACAAGCGCAGGCCGGCATGGCGGCGATCGCCGCCGCCGGCAAGGTTGCCAGGGATGCCGTGCCGGCGGCGGTCCAGGCGCGCGACAGCGGTCTGCTCGACAGTCTCAGCGGGCTGATGCCGCAGGACGGCGAGGGCGGCGCATGAGCGGCAAACGCTTCGCCCATTCGCGCCAGGCCGGCGGCCCGGCCAGGGCGCAGGATGCGCTGACCAGGGCCTATCTCAGGGTGTTCTCAGGCCAGGACGGCGAGATGGTGCTGGCCGACCTGACGGCGGCGACCGGCTATTACCGCCGCCCGTCCTATGGCGAGTGGCTGGCCAAGACCAGGACGCCGAACGGCTTCGAGCTGCACAGCGCGCTGAGCAACGCGCGCGCCGAAGTGGTGCAGCACATCATGGGGTTTTTGACACTCGACGAAGCGCAACTGGCGGCGCTGGAGAAGGCGGCGCGGCTGGAGGGGCGGTAGGGTGATGAAACTGCCTTATGGCTAAGTCTTGCTCAAATCTACGGTGATCCGCATCGGGCTGGTTTTGACGCCTGGCGGCCAACACTTCTGGACCGATTTCGAAAGTTGCTGGGCGGCTTCCGCCGCCGCCTCCGAATGTGGATCATAAGATACAACGGTAACCGACTTGACCTTGCCGACCTTGTCCAACGTCACCTCGAAAGTGGCTTTGACGTGATTGTCTACAGCGGCCACCGGCAAGACCAGGCAATCGCCGATCCGCTCAACACTGACAGCCTGTCTGGCGTGCGCGGAAACCGAACAAACAACCAGCAGCGAAGTCATCAAAAATCGCATCGTCGCCCCCTTTCGATAGCAGACGATAGCGTCTAAACGCGCTGAGGGTAAGGATCAAAACCATCGGGTGGACCGCGCCGACGCTGAAACTGCGCCCCTCTCCCCGTTCTACGGGGAGAGGATGCCGGCAGGCAGGTGAGGGGCGGCGCCAGCATCTCAGAATTCTGCGCTGCCCCTCATCCCCCTGCCGGGACCTTCTCCCCGTATAGTGACGGGGAGAAGGGGCTATCAATAATCGCCGCGGTAGTAGCGGTCGTCGCAGCGGGCGGTGTAGATGCGGCCGTAGCGGTCCTGATAGCGGCAAAGCTGTTCGCCGCGCCGCTGTGGCGTCGTTGCGCTGCCGACGACCGCCCCCAGCAGGGCGCCGCTGGCTGCGCCGATGACCGTGCTCTTGGTGTCGCGGCCCAGGGCCTGACCGACGAGAGCGCCGCCAGCGCCGCCGACCAGGGCCCCCGTGGTGGCTCTTTGCTGGCCTTCGGTCTGCGCACATCCCGCCAGCGCGGCAGTCACAAGCAGGGCGGCAATGGCTTTGTACATGGTCATCGTCTGATACTCCGTTGAAGCCTATGAACTAATACACTGGCTGGTTTTGCCAAGTGTTTGCCAAGTGCGGTTGCATTGCGGCGGAACCGCGGCAACCGCTTGTCACGAAATGCGACATGGTTTCTTTCGTCTTGACGGTGCGTGCCTCCGGTTCTGAAAGATCGTATTCGAACAAGACGATAGGGCCAGGTTCTGTCGAAAAGAATCAGGCTGCGGCCGCAATGATTCCGCCGGGTCCAGCCGATCCCTCAACAATCCAATAACACGCCCGGCTGAACTGGCCAGTGCTCGTTTCCATTTGCAAACAACAAGAAGGAATCTTTCTCATGACAGATCTGGCAGACGCCGGGTCCGTGGTGGCGTCGCCACCGGCGGGCAACCTTGCAGGGCCACCGACCGCCGGGGACAACGGGTCCGCCCCGCCGGCCGGCAAGAGCTGGTTTGACGGTCTTTCCGAAGGCAACCGCAAGCTCGCTGAAACCAAGGGCTGGACCAAGCCTGACAGCCTCGACCGGGTTCTCACATCCTATGCCGAGCTGGAACGGCAGCAGGGCGAAAGCCTGCGCATTCCGGCAGCGGACGCAGCTGCGGAAGACTGGGACAGGTTCCATGCCCGGCTGCCTGAGGCGATGCGCCCGCTGACATCGCCCGACAAGGTCGAGTACAGGCGCCCCGACGGGCTCCCCGAAAACTTCGCCTATTCGGACGAGCTCGCCAACGCGTCCAAGGCGTGGGCGGTCGAGGCCGGCGCCACGCCGAAGGTGGCGCAGGCCTATCACGACCGCTTCGTCGGCTACATGGCCGAACAGGCCAAGGCGCAGCAGATCGCCGCTGCCCGTTCGGTCGAAGCCACTCACGACGACCTGGTCCGGGACTGGGGACCGACCGACAGCGACGGCTTTCGTAGGAGATTGGAGGTCGCCAACCGGGCGATGAAGAAGCTCGGCCTGGTTGATGCCTACAAGGCGAAGGGCATCCTCCTGCCTGACGGCGCCTTGACCGATCCGCAGATCGCCAAGGCGTTCCACGCGGTCGGCGAGGCGATGTTCAGGGAAGACACGATCGACGGCGGCGCGGCCTTGAGCGGAGGCAATCCGTTCAAGCGCAACGCCGCCGGCGAACGCAACCTGACCGATATCTCGGCGCTTGTCAGAAGCGACCCCGTCCGCGCCCGGCGGCTGGCACGCGAGGCCGGCGAAAACCCCGATCTGTGGATACCTACCAATCCTCTTTGAACCAAGACACCGCGCAACCTGAAGGAAAAAAGATGGCAGACGCCTATACCCGTATCGCGGACGCGATCGTTCCGTCCGTCTATGCACAATACTCGTTCGAGGAGCACGTCCAGTCGCTCGAGATCTACCAGGCCGGGATCCTGTTTTCCGACCCGGCCATCGCCTCGAAGCTCTCCATGGGCGGGCGTTCCGTCGATATGCCCGGCTGGAAGGATCTCGGCAACGATCCGTCCGAGCCGGTCAACGACGATCCGGCCGACTCGATCGAGATGAAGAAGATCGGCGCGCGCCGCGAGGTCGCCGCCCGCAATGTCCGCGCCCAGGCGTGGGGCATTCCGGACCTGACCTCGATCCTGGCCGGCGACGACCCGCAGAAGCTGATCGTGCGCCGCCAGACCGACTACTGGCAGCGCGCCAACAAGCTGACGCTGCTCGGCATCCTGAAAGGGGTGGTGGCCGACAACCTCGCCAATGATGCCGGCGACCTCGTCCGCATCACCGGCGCCTCCATCGTCGACACCGATATCATCGAGGCCGCCTATCTGATGGGCGACCGCGCCGACAAGTTCAAGACGATCTGGATGCACTCCAAGCAGATGAAGGCGCTGAAGCTCGCCAATCTCATCGACTATGTGCCGCCGTCCGAGCAGGGCGGGCCGCTGATCCCCTATTACATGGGGCTGCGGGCGGTCATCGACGACGACATCCCGGTCGCCGCGGGCGTCTACACGGCGTTCATGTTCAAGGACAAGGCAATCCTGTGGAACGAGCTGCCGGTCAATACCGAAGGCGGGCCGCTGGAGTTCGACCGCAAGCCGCGCCAGGGCCATGGCGGCGGCGTCACCGAAATGGTCGCCCGCCGGCATTTCGTCCCGCATGTGCCCGGCACCCGCTTCCTCGACGCGTCGACGGCCGGCGAATTCGCCACCGATGCCGAACTGGCACTGGCGGCGAACTGGGACCGCACGGCGTCGAGCGTCAAGCACATGACGTTCATCGCGCTGAAGACGACCGAGGCCTGAGCGGACCGGAAGGGGCAGGGCGTCAGAGTCCCGCCCCTTCTGGACACCGGGTCGGCCGATGCGGCGAATCCCAATATCACGCGCCGTGCTGCCCCAGAATTGTTGTTGTTGCACATTGATCAATCGCCGCCACCAAACGGTTACACAAGCGGGCGATGCTGCCTTGTCTTTGCAATGGAGGGTAACCATGACTATGACCTACAAGGCAGTTCAGGATGTGCTTCGAAAAGCCGGCATTGTCATAAGCAAAAAGGGCGAACTTCACCGCATCAACTTCTTCAGCGGCCTGGAAAACACCGCCTACTACACGACGAGCCTCGAGGATGCGCTTGAGCGCGGTTTAGCAATGGCGAGAGGCGCCGAAAGGTTGCCAGCAAGCGCCTTTGCCAAGTCGCGCGGGCGGCCGACGAGCGCACACTTCGGCTGACGCCGCAGGATGTCATCGCCGCGTTGCGCGGCGATGTTGTGAAATAATATCACGTGGCGCACGCTGGCAGTTTTCCAGCGGTTGCATTCCTTGGCGCCCCCTCTGCCCTGCCCTCTTTGCCAAAATCTGGCATCTCCCCCACTTGGGGGGAGATCGGCAGCTTCACCGACAACGCGCCCTTTACTTCAACGTCGGCGATTGGCGAAAGCCAACGCGAATCTCCCCCTCGTGGGTCCCTCCTGGGGGAGATGCCCGGCAGGGCAGAGGGGGGCGCGACGGAACGCGACCTTCCCCAAAATCCACCCCACCATGCCTGCTTTTCCCGATCCAAACAGACGGAGGCCTAAACCATGGCCGTCACCCCGCTCGACATTGCCAACATGGCGCTTGCCGTCTTCGACGAGGCGCCGGTCGACAGCCTTGATCAGGATGTCAAACCGGCCCGCCTGCTCAACCTGCATTTCGACCTGACCCGCGAGGCGGAGCTGATGAAACATGCCTGGGTGTTCGCAATCCTGGCGGCCGCCGTCGCCGGGTCCGATACCGGCAGTGGCGCGGGCACGCTGAACTTTGCCTATGAATTGCCCGTGGACTGCCTGCGGCCTTTGCCGCTGACCCACAATGGCGAGCCGGATGGCGTGCCGATCGCGTGGCGCCAGGAAGCCGGCTTGATCTATTCCGACCAATCGAGCCCGCTGATCATCCGCTATATCGCCAACCTCACCGATCCGAACGACTGGGACGCGACGTTCACCGAAGTGCTGGTTGCAGCGCTTGCCGTCAAGATCGCGCATCCGCTGACCCACAAGGCGGGCATGATCGATATCGCCCGCGGTGCCTATAGCGCGGCGCTGGACGCGGCGTTCCACGCCAACGCCATCCAGCGAGGCGGCAGGTTTTCAACGTCGTCCTGGGCGGTCCAGCGCGGCGACAACCGGTTCCGGCGCGCCTGATGACGATGCTCTATCCCATCCAGGACACCTTCGTCCGCGGCGAAATCTCACCGCGATTGCACGCTCGCGCCTCGCTCGACCTATACAGGGCCGCGCTCTCCCGCTGCGAAAACTTTTTGACGCTTCCCCATGGTGGCATCCGGAAGCGCGGCGGCACCTATTTCTGCGCCGAGGTGAGGGATTCTTCCAAAGCGACGCGGCTGATCCCGTTCATCTTCTCGGCGGACCAGGCCTATGCGCTCGAATTCGGCGATCTCTACATCCGCGTCCATGCCTATGGCGCCCGCGTCGGGGTGGTTGAAGTGGTGACGCCATACCTGGAGGCTGACCTGTTCGACCTGCAATTCGTTCAGTCCGCCGACCAGATGTGGATCACCCACAAAAACCACCTGCCGCAGGTTCTCACCCGCACGGCGCACACCGCATGGACGCTGGCCGAGTTCGTCTTTCTCGACGGCCCCTATGACGACATCAACACAAGCGCGACCACGCTGACGCCGGCCGAGACAGGCGCCGTTCATCCGGCGATGACCAGCAATACGCTGCCAACCGGCACCGCTGCATCCAGCGCCGGCACCGCATATCTCGCGTTCGACCGTGACAACAAGACAGTCATAACGTTCGGTACGACCACCGGCGACGTGTCCTATGATTTTGCAGGCACCGCGACAAAGGTGTGCGACGCTTACTGGATACAGACTAGGGCGAACGGCGGCTCCAGAGCACCGGTGTCATGGGATTTCCAGGGCTTCGATGGCACCAACTGGATCTCGCTTGACAGTCGGACGGCGGAAACCGGCTGGTCGCGCGGCGAGGTGCGGTTTTATGAGTTCCAGAACGAAACCGCCTATCAGTCCTATCGGATAGTGCTCAACGGATCCGAAGGCGACGACAACATGGACATAGCCGAGATGGGCTGGCACGAGGATGGCGATACACAGACGCCATTCGATCTCACGGCGTCCTCGATCGTCGGCATCAATGACGGCACCGGCTTCCAGACCAGCGATGTCGGCCGGACCATTCGCTTGCTCGGCTCGGATGCCGTCTGGCGCTGGGCGCGCATCACCAGCCGCAGCAGCGCGACCGTGGTCAAGGTCAGGCTGTATGGGCATGCGCTGCCCAATCTCAGCCCGATCGCCCGCTGGCGCCTCGGCACCTTCGTTCCCGGCAAATATGTCCAGAGCGGTTCGCTGTACGAGGAGCGCCTGGCCTTCAGCCGAAAATTTTCCGTCTATGCCTCGGCAACCGGCGATTTCGAGAATTTCGCCACCGGCGAAAAGGACGACGACGCGCTTGAATTCGTCCAGGCCGGCGGCGGCCAGGCCAACGATATCACCTGGATTGCGGAATCCGACGGGGCGCTGATCATTGGCACCCTTGGCGGCATCCGGTCGCTGTCGGGCTCGGGCATCGACGAAGCGCTGACGCCGTCATCGTTCAAGAACCGCCGCTCCCGCACCTTTGGCTGCGCGCCGCTGCGCCCTGTCGACGCCGGGCAATCGTTCCTGTTCGTCACCAGGTCGCGCAAATCGATTGCAGAACTGACCCAGAGCGCGACCGGCAAATTCACCTCGGAGGATGTCGGGCAGGTTTCCGAGCATATCCCGAAGCAGGGTGTCGTCGAACTGGCATTCCAGACCGATCCCGACCCGCTGCTGTGGTTCCCGCTCGATAATGGCGAGTTGGGGGGATACACGCACCAGCCTTCGCAGGAAGTCCGCGGCATGCACCGGCATCGCATCGCCGGGTATTCCTCCGGTTCCGCGTTCTCAGATTCAGCATGGGGAATGGTCGAGAGCGCCGTGGTGACGCCGGGGCAGGACGGCAATGACGATCTGTGGCTGATCGTCAAGCGCACCATCGGCGGCACCACCAGGCGTACTATCGAAATCAAGTCGGCGCCGTTCGAATATGGCGAGATTGCCGACGCATTTGAGGTCGATAGCGGTCTGACCTACAGCGGTGTGGCTACAGGAACGGTCACAGGGCTCGATCATCTCAACGGCGAGACGGTCGATGCCCTGGCGGATGGCGTGGTCTACAAGGGCCTTGTCGTGGCTACTGGGGCGGTTTCCTTGCCTGGTGGTGCGACTGCCGCCAAATGGCAGGTGGGCCTGCCGTATGAGGCGGGCGCCGACACGCTGGAGCTCGATGTCGGCGGCAGGGATGGCTCGATCGTTGGGCGGCGCAAGAACATCGCCAAGGTCATTCTGTCGCTGTTCGAGACGGATACGACCGGGCTGGAGATTACTTCCATGCAGCGTGGGCGGTGGGAGCCGGTTCGTATTCCCTCTGTCGTGACCCCTGACAGTTCGGCCAACCTGTTCACCGGGAATGTGGAAGTGCCGATCGACGATAGTTGGGAAGGGCAGGGGCGGGTGAGAATCCGCCATACCAACCCGACACCGTGCACCATCCGCGCGTTCACGCCGGTGTTCGACAGTGAGGCGTAGTTCAAACTGCCGATCTCCCCCTCAAGGGCGGAGATTGCGCGCTCAGCCCTTCCATCACTCCCTTAAAAGGACCCCGCTTCGATGACCCCATCCCCGCATGCCGAAGCTCTCGGCAGGGCGCGGACGGCTGCCGATTTTGCTGCCGTCATCGCCTTGCTCGACAGCGACCTCAAAACTGCTGCCGCCCGCAAACAGGAACTGGAAAAGGCCAAGGGTCGTGCGATGTTCGGCCGTGGCGACCTGGCGGCGGCGCGCATTGCGCTCTCAGAGGCCAACGCCGTCGTTGCGCTGCTGGAAAAAACCCGTGAGGCGGCGAACGAGCGTCGTGCCGCCGCGCAAAGCGAAGACTGCGTCGACATCGCAGCACTTGCCGACGAGATCAGGGCAAACGCCGCTTCCCTCGATGAGCGCTGGCGCATGGCCCACTGGCTGGTTGAGCAGCTGCGCCAGCAACTGTTCGACGCCGATGCCTTGCGCGGTGCCGTTGCCACCGTCAACAGCCAGCTCGACGCCGCCGGCGTCGCCAACCTGAAAATCAACCCGACCGCCGTCCGGCGCGCCGCCGTGACCGGGCCGCGAGCGACAGCTCCGGCTCGTCTCAGCGCGGCAGCGATCCAGGCCGACAGACTGCTTTTGTCGCTGCTCAGCCCCGGCGGCGCGCTCGACCCCAGACCGCCGCTTGGCGCGCCGGTCGGAGGCATCGCGGGTCGATATTCGCTGCGTGGCCGAGGCCGCGGCTGACCATGTGCACACTTGCCCTTATCGGCACGGCTCTCTCGGTCGGCGGCGCGCTGGTCGAAGGCCAGCAGTCGCGGCAGATGGCCGACTACCAGGCCAGAGCCTACGAGCAGCAGGCGCGGACCGATGCGCAAGCCGCCGCCTTCGAGCAGGCCCAGGAACGCCACAAGCAGGATCTGTTGCTGTCGCAGGCGCGCGCCCGGGCCGGTGCCTCGGGCGTCGCCCTGTCAGGCTCGCCGACCGAGGTGCTCGCCGCCAATGCAAGGCAGGGCCAGCTCGACATCAAGGCGATCCAGTACGGCTCGCAGCTGCGCCAGAACAATTTTGCCACGCAGGCCGCCATCTCGCGCTTTTCCGGCAGGCAGGCGGCGGCTGCCTCGATCTTCAGGGCCGGCGGCAATCTCGTGTCCGGCCTTTCCGGGCTGTACGACCCGAAGAAAGCGGTGACGTTCGGCAACGGCGCCTTTCCGCCGGCGCCCGGCGGAGGGCTTTACTGATGGCGACCATCCCCCTCTATCTCGCCCAGCGCCGGCTCGACAGCGGCAGCGTGGTTTCCTATCCCGACAGCTCGCCGGTCGGCGCCGCGATGCAGGGCTTTGGCGACGAACTCTCGGCCGTCGCCGAGCGTTTCCGGCAGCAGAAGCAGCAGCAGGATGCGTTCGACGCCGAGGTCATCGGCCGCGAGCTGAACGGGCAGATTGCCCAGGCCGAGAAAGAAGCGATCCAGAATGCGCCGGCCGACGGCCGCGGCCTGCACGATGCCATGTATGGCCAGGCACGCAACGGTGTCGTCAAGCCCGGCCTGTTCGACAAGATCTTCGACAGCACCGTGCCAAAAATGCCGGAAAGTGAACGCGCCAGGTTCATCAGGCAAAAAGAGGCGTTGAGGCTGGCCGGCTCGGCGCGCATGGCCGCGCAGCAATATGCGCGCCGCCAGGACTATGAGCAGGCCGAATGGTCCAAGGCGCAGGCTGCGGAACTCAATGCCATCGCGCAGAGCGACCCGGACGACACCGCGACGTTCGAGGCGATCAGGCAGAGCGGATTAGACTTCATCGCCAAGATGGGCAGCCCGGTGGCCCGGCAGCTGGCCGAAACCGGCTGGCGCAGCAACACGGCAAAGGCGCTCGCCCAGGCGATGCTCGCCAAGGACCCGCGCCGCGCCGCCGAAATGCTGGGTGCTGCGCCAGCCGCGCAGGCCGGTGGCGGTGAAACCACAGGCGCTGAAGGCACTGATCTGTCGGCGAAAAACCCGAACTGGCCGGCTTCGGGCGACGACCGCCTGGCTGATCTGACGCCCGGCGACAGGGCCGCGCTCGCCCGACTGGCCGGCGTCGCGGTGGCGCAAAACTGATGTCCGCGCCAGCGACCCACCAGCTTCTTCTCGTTACCTGGCCTGTTGCGTTGACCCACCGGCATCTTTAATGGCTTCTTCATGTTAGTGGGCTTTTTTACGGAAACCACGCAGGCATGGGTCCAGGGCGACAAGAGCGACGGCGGCCTTTCTTAAAACACAGACTTGTGGTTCTGGATTTGAAATTCCCAAGCGCTGATGCGATCATTGGCAAATCCACCTCGCCCATCCCGGCTTCT
This sequence comes from Mesorhizobium sp. WSM4829, assembly GCF_055811475.1. Taxonomy (NCBI): domain Bacteria; kingdom Pseudomonadati; phylum Pseudomonadota; class Alphaproteobacteria; order Hyphomicrobiales; family Phyllobacteriaceae; genus Mesorhizobium; species Mesorhizobium sp. WSM4829. Next base: position 13,882 of record NZ_JBVVQJ010000014.1, read on the forward strand.
CAGATGAAGGACTGACCCTACCTTGTTGCGCCTAGCTTCTTTTTCGATGCTGGCAAGGATCGTTTTTCCGATCACGTTGGCCGGCGTTCTCCTGCTCACGCTTCTGCCGGCGCGGTTCTTGCCGGACCTCGGCACGGCCGTCACGCTTTACGACGACAAGCTGCAGCACGCCATCGCCTTCGCCGTGCTGGCGGCCCTGGGAAGCCTCGGCTGGCCGGAACACAGGACAAGGCTGATTGTTCTCCTCGCCTTTACCGGCGCGGCGATCGAGGTGCTTCAGGGCGCGCAACTCATCGGGCGCGACCTGGATGGATTCGACTGGGTTGCCGACTGCGCCGGCATGGCGTTGGGACTGACAATCGCCGGAACAAGCAGGCGCGTTGGCAAGCGCGTCGGCGGATTGCCGTAGGTCGTCATCCCAGGGCGAAGCAAGGAACGAAGCGACACGGCGCAGACCTTGGGAACCATGTCGCGACATCAACCGAGCTGCGGCGGTTCAGGATAAAAGCGTTCCGTAGCGATCCTTCGCGCCCCCCTCTGTCCTGCCGGACATCTCCCCCACGAGGGGGGAGATTGGCCGTCATCTCCGCTTTCGCTAACCACCAACCTTGCAAAAAGGACCCTGTCCGCGAAGCTGCCGATCTCCCCCCGTGTGGTGCAGACGTCCGGCAGGACAGTGGGGGCGCTGTCCCTCGGCGATCAAAGGTTCTGCACCGCAGCAGTGCTCCGATGTTACGGAATGGATTCCAGGGTCTGCGTCGCTTCGCTCCTTGCTCCGCACTGGGATGACGAAGGCGCGGCGGCCAACCGTCGATGTGCCATGGACCGCGCGTCCCGCGCCCGCTGAAATCACTTTCAAGCCTCGCTTCGCGGGGCTTTTTTTCATGGAGCAAGCCTGATGGCCCGACCCGCAACTGCCGCCGTTCGACTTCTGACCGGCGAACGCGAACCCGTGCGTGTGGCGACTACGGCAAGCATCGTGCTCCATCGCCTGCAGACCATCGACGGCGTGCCGGCTGAGGTCGGCGACCGCGTGCTGGTCAAGGACCAGGCCGACCCGACGCAGAACGGCATCTACACGGTGAGCGAAGGCGAATGGTTCCGCGCCGCCGACGCCCGCACCGCCCGCACCTTGCAGAAAGGAACGACGGTCCACACCCAGGTTGGGACAATCAATGCCGGCCGGGTGTTTGAATTCAGCGCCGACGAGCCGGTGGTGGGCAGCGACGCCATCACCATTGCCCCGTTCGTGCCGCCCGATATTTCGCAGGTGGTCGGTGCGGTGGTGACGCTGCGCGATGAAACGCAGGTGCTGAAGGATGCCAGCGCGGCCAGCGCCGGCCAGGCCGCCGCCAGCGCGTCCACCTCTGCTGCCAATGCCGCACAGACCGCCGCCGATGTCGCTTCCACGGCGGCCAACCTGGCCGGCGCCCAGGCGGCACGCGACGCGTCGCTGTATGGCAAGGGCATCTTCCCGACGATCGTAGCCGCGATCGGCTTTGGCGTGGCCGGCTTCAGTGCCCTGGTCGGCGGCGCCGGCGGCACGAACGGTACGTTCGATCTGGCGTTTACCGGCGGCGCCGGTTCTGGCGCCGCAGGCCGCTTCGTTGTCGCTGGCGGTGCTGTGACGATGATCCTGATCACGGCACCCGGCTCCTATACGGTCGCGCCGAGTTTCAGCTTCGCGGCGTCTGCGGGACTGGCCGGCGCAAGTGCGGCGGCGGTTTTGGGTCGGAATGTTGAAGTTGGTGAATACTTCTGGACCGAAATCAGCGATGGCATCCTTGGTATGTACACCGTCGCGGTCGGGCCGGTTGCCGTCGAGACCGGTGTTCGCACGTCGGCAGCGGAAGTTGTCGGCTTGATCGGGTCGCGGACGGTTGGGCCGGTCCTGATCACGGGCTCCGTCGGCGGCACGGCTGTTACCAATACCAGCGTCTTTTATTGGCCGGGCTCTCTGTCGGCTGTCGATGAATTTCTTTCGAGCCTAGAACTCGGCTTCGGTGCCGGAGCAGGAACAATCCATATCGTAATTGCCCAGGTCGAGGGCGATGGCACTTTAACTCTCGTCTCTCAACAAACCATCCCAGTCGTTGCCGGCCCATCTTCTGTCAATTCGGGTCTCTCGATCCTGAAGCCAGCCGGCAGTGTCATGGGCCTGCAGCGGACAGGGGCCGGCACGTGGTATTACACGGCGGGGGCCATTCCGAACGGCGAAAGCAAGTGGCTCACGGCGACGGTTCCTGCGTCACACACAGCCAAGACCGTTGACTTTGTCAATGGTCCGCAATGGAAAGCCACTTTCACGGGCGAAGTCGGCACAAAGGCGCGTGCAGCCTACGACACCGCAAACGATCTGGTCGACATCGTCGGCACTGAGCAGCTGGTCGGCTGGCCGAACCTGGTCAACACCGGCACGAATACCCCGGCGAACTACAGCGTCGTCATGCAAACGCCAGCGCCGGCCGATGGCTACATCACCGAAATCGATGTCGGTGCCAGCGGGGCCGGCACGGCCAACATTCACGTCATCCAGTACAATGGCGATCTAACCGTGAACGTGATCAGCACGCATCAGATCACGTTGGCCAATGGTGTGAGCGAAATCCCCCTCAGCATACCGATTGCAGCGGGGCAGTATCCGGCAATCAGCGGCGGCGGCTACAAGTTTCAAAACAGCGTCAACCCGCAAGGCATCCCCGCATGGATCAGGTCTGGCGTACTGTCGAACGGCGCTATTGTGGCATCATCGACCCTGCACCGCTATGAGGTTGCGTTCACGATCAAAACTGGCCTCTTCGCCGACGCTGCGCGGGCTCTGACAGGCGGCACACAGAACACCGGCATGAACCTGCTGGCGGACGCTGACCCGAATGGCGTCGTTGACGCGACCGCAATCTTTGCCTGGGCCGCTGCTGCCCATCCAAACCCGTATGTGCCGCCGGGCAGCTTCGCGTTGACGGCTATGCCTAAGTCGGGTGACGGTTTTTGGGGACCAGGAAAGCCGTTCGTCGGCGGCCGGAGGTTCTTCGTTCCGGCCCGCCCGTCGCTGTTCAATCTCTATGATGGCTTCCGGGCCAAAATGGCGGAGCATATCGCTAACAACGATGTGCTCTGCCTGATCGCCGATAGCATCGGTCATTGGGCGTTGGCCAGCAATGGCCCGGCGCATTGGTTTAATCGAGTTACCCAATTTGCCAATCTCGGCATTGCCGATGACGAGCCGGGCATGACGGCGCTGCGGCCAAGCTCCACCTACACGCCGGCCTTCTATGGCGTTGCGACCAGCGGAACCGTCTCGACGGGAACGCGCGGGCCACTTGGCGAAAGCATCATCCTTGCGGATGGCGCGTCCCTGGCGTTCACTGGAGCTTATGAACAGGTCGATGTCCACTACACCCGGGACGCCGGTCAAGGTTCGCTTGCCTTCGCTTTCGGCGGTGGCGCGGCGTACAAGACCGTCAATGCTGCCGGGGCTCTGGTGCTCGATCAATATTCCGGCCCGTCGATGACGGGGCAGGCTGCCAGCGGCAATTACACACTGACGGCGGTAGGCGGCCCTGTCGAAATAACCGGGCTTATCCGTCTTGGAGTTAAGGCGCCGGGATCGCGCCCTCGACTGCGCTCACTGCGCGCCGCGCATGGGAGCTATACTTTCGCGTCATTTAATACGGCGCGTCTTACCTCGGCAATCGTTCAAGCGAGCTATGCTGGCGGCAAGATCGTGCCGATTCTCGCGCTTGGCATCAACGACAGTTTTGGTACCGCGCCGGCTACGATTTCCACGAACATCGCTGCGGTGCTTGATACGCTGGAGGCAGCTGCCGCACCTCGCATCCTTGCGCTGCCGCCGACCCGCCCGTCTTCGGCCTGGAATGGTAGCTACACTGGCGGGCGGACTTACGACGCGGCTCTTGGCGCTATCCGCCAGACATACCGGTCACGAAACGTGCTGACGATCCCGATCGATGGTTTCGATTATATCGACGCTGGAGCCTATCAAGAGGGGCTTCACTTCAACGACGTCGGCCATGACAGCAACGCCTTGCGCTTCATCGAATATGTCGCGGAGAGGGGATAGGCAAATGGCACAGGCAATTCAGCACAAGGGTGAGACGGTAGCCAAACTCCGGGAAGGCGAGGAGTGGGTCGTTGTCGGCACCAAGATCGAGCGGCATGGGCTACCTCACGTCGACACTGTACATGTCGGACGAGCTGCATCCGAGTGCAGCCGGCGCCATGCCACCTATGACGCCGAATGCCTGCGTCAAATGGGGCGTCGGGGTCTCTTCGATGCCTAGACTGAAATGGTGGCGTGTGGCAGATGTTCGCAGATGCGTATCTTCTCCACCATTCTCGCTGTTCGCCGCCGCTTTTCGTCTTGGATCGCCACAGGCGCCGCAAGGGAGAATGCCGTCATCGGGCCGCGCACGAAGTTCGGTGCCGGGGCGGAGATCTTCAACATTCATGGCGACAGGTCCCGGGTCTCAATCGGCGCGGACAGCCATCTGGACGGACATCTGCAGGTCTTTGCCCATGAGGGTCGGATCAATATCGATGACTGGTTCTACCTTGGTCCAGGCTCGACGATTTGGTCATCGGATCCGGTGGGGATCAAGATCGGCAAACATGTCCACGTCTCGTGGGGGGTGGCGATCCATGATACCAACTCGCATCCCATGGACCCGCAGAAGCGTTTTGCGCAGATGCAGGCCATCTTTCGCGAAGGCCACCCGCGCGTCGACCCGGGCATCCGCTCAGCACCGATCACAATCGGAGATGATGTCTGGATCGGCAACAGTGCCATGATAATGAAGGGTGTCACGATCGGCGACCGGGCGATAATTTCAGCCGGCTCAATCGTACGGTCGGACGTTCCGGCCGACGCTTTGGTGCGGCCGGACCGCGACCTGGTGAAATGAAATGATGCCTTCGCTCATCAATGAGCGTCGTCCCGTCATAGAGCGCCAACCATTCGCTTGTGCCAAGGCGCGGGCGAATGGCAACGGCTAATGACGGCTGTCTTGCGGCTTGTTGTGAGGCTGGCTGTTCGACCACCAGACAAAATACAGCGAACCCACCTTCATGACCGGCACGCGGCGCTCGCGTTCGCGCCCCCGCAATTCGCGATAGACTTTTACCTTCAAGGTGCCGCCCGGCAGTTTGATGCGCACGGCCATCGGTTCAACTCCGCTGTGCAATTCAATGATGATGTGCGATGCAGCAATTAGAGAACTTCCCCAGCCGAAGAGTCAACCGCCGATGCGCGCGTTTGTTGGCTTGACCGGAAGGGTTCAAGCGCAGCCGCCCGAGGACGGCTTTTTTTGCCGTCAAGGCGCTGCCTGAGACCGGTTTGGATCGTCGTCGGGCTGGTCGTTCAACGGACGCGGCCGGCAGCTGAAATACAGCGAGCCCAGCTTCAGAACCGGGATGCGGCGGGCGCGCTCACGCTCGCGCAACTCCCGATACACCTTCATCTTCAAGGTGCCGCCCGGCAACCTGATACGCACTGCCATCGCTCCCAACCCCCGTTGTGCAATGCAGCGACTTAGAGAGCTTCCGTAGCGGAAGAGTCAAGGGCTGATCGTTGATTATTTCTGCGGCTGTTTTGAGCGGGTGAATGGTGAATGGTGAATGGTGAATGGTAGTAGTGAGTAGTGAGTAGAGTGAGAGCACCTTCTTCACTATTCCCCCACTCCCTTTGGCGGGCGTCCGGACGGACGATCCGAAATGCTGCTCGGCCACCAGACGATGAAATAGTCTCCAAGCCGCCAGACCGGGACCTGGCGCTTCTGCTCGCGGCGGCGCAGCTCGTCCTTTTTCTTGATCTTCAGTGTCCCGCCCGGAAGCCTGATCCTGATTGTCACGCGCCCTCCGCACCTGTTCCCATGGGGTATGAACGGTTCATGGGAGCAGTTTATTCCGGCTAAGCGGTTCGATGGCAATACGGATCGAGCCGTTCTCAACTGGTCAATGCCGTCAGTTGAAGAAATTCGCCATGCCCTGGAAGGCCAGGAACGCATAGACGATCGGCCCGGCAATCAGCCCGCAATAGAGGCACAGGATCACCGCCAGCGCGACAAGCAGCGGCTTGTCGCGGCCGACCGCGCAGAGCTCGGCCTTCACCGTCCAGCGCGCCGTTCCCTCGTCTTGCGACATCGGCAAATCCCCACAGTTTGGGGCCATTTCACACAATCGCCCGCAAACATCAACCGGGCGCCTGCAAACATCAAGCTGGCGCCTGCAAACATCAACCTGGGAAAGGACCAAGACCATGGACACGACGTTCAAGGGCGCCGCCAGGCGCCTCGACGATCTCGATCTGCCAAGACTCGGCGCCAGCATCGGCGTCGGCGAGGACGAGATCCACGCCTTTCTCGATGTCGAAACCAGCGGGCATGGCTTCGACGCCCAGGGCCGGCCGGTCATCCTGTTCGAGCCGCATGTGTTTTATCGCAATCTGGCGGGCGCGGCTCGGGCAAAGGCGGTAGCGGCCGGCCTTGCCTATGCCAAATGGGGCGAAAAGCCTTATCCCCGCGACAGCTATCCGCGCCTGAAAGCCGCCTGCGCCATCGACGAGACGGCGGCGCTCAGATCGGCGTCATGGGGGCTCGGCCAGGTTCTCGGCGAGAATTTCAGGGCGGCCGGCTTCCTCACCGTGCAGGCGATGGTCGAAGCCATGATGGCGGACGAGGCGCTGCAGCTGGCGGCGGCGGTCAATTTCATCGCCGCCAACCGGCTCGACGGCAAATTGCGCAAGCATGACTGGGCCGGCTTCGCCAGGGGCTACAACGGCGCATCCTATGCGAAGAACGCCTACGATATCCGGCTTGCCGAGGCGTTCCGCAAATGGTCCGGGATCAGGGACACGCCGCCCCCTCCGGCGCCAGTTCCGATCCCGCAGTCGCCGCAACCGAAGGGTTTGACGCCCGCCAAGGCAGATCCGGGCAAAGCCGGAGTGCGGCGCGGACCGTTTTCCGGACCGTTTTCCGGATCGTTGTCCGGATTATGGGCCGCAGTGCTGGCTCCGTTGGTCGCCGCAATCCTCTCCCTGTTTCGAAAGGTAAAGCCATGAACTGGTTCAATACCAACGCCGCGCACAATCTGATCAATGTGCTGATCCTGCTGCTCACCGGCCTGGTCGGCTTCGACTGGACGCTGTTCGGCATCGACGCCGCCCTGGCGCTAAAAATCACCGGGGTGCTGGCCCTGCTCAAGATCCTGATCAATGTCGTGCGCGACGGCGTCGCCGGCCTCGTCAGAAACCAGCCTGCCGTGGAGGGCAATTGAGATGTGGGTGCTTTCGATGCTGGGCGCGCTCGCCGGCAACACGACGATCTTGGCGATTTTTGCCGCGCTCGTCGGCGGCGTCGGCCTGTTTGTCGCCGGTGGTCGGGCCAACAAGGATGCGGCCAGGCGAGCGGCGGAAAAACTCGTTGCCGTCGAGGAGCGCCTCGAAATGGACCGCGAGGCGACCGATGCCGAACGCGTGGCGCGCGACCTGCCGGACGAAGCCGCACGGCGGGAGGCGATGCGATGGTCAAAGCGCTGATGCTGCTGCCCAAGAGCCTGCTGTTTGGGTGCCTGTTGCCCAAGTGCCTGCTGTTTGGCGGCCTGCTGCTCGCCGGGTGCGCAACGCCGGTTTCGCCGGCGCGCCAGGTTTGGTGCGACCACAACCAGCCGCGCCGTGCGTCCGCCGCCGTCGTCGCCGCCATGACGCGGCCGGAACTCGACGAAATCAATGCCTACAACGGCAAGGGCGCCAGATGGTGCGGGTGGAAGCCATGATACAGGAACTTCTCGACGCGCTCGGCATCAAGGCGCCGGTGGTGGTCGCCGGCCTTTCCGGGGGGATTTTGCGAGCCCTGTCGCGCCACCGCTACAAGGTTCGCGAGATGGTGGCGTCGCCGATCTGCGGCGCGCTGGCGGCGGCCTACCTGACCTTGCCGGCGGTGCATTATTTCCGCGCCACCGGCCTGGCGATTCCAGCCAACGACGACACCACGACGCTGGCCGCGGCGTTCCTCATCGGCGTCTCGGCGATGTGGATCTCGGACATTGTCTTCGAGGTGGTGGTCAGGCGGTTCAAGCCCGAGAAGGAGGAGTGGCCCGAGAAGAAGGAGTGAGATCGCGGCTGTCTTGTTGCGCCGCAGTAGCACTCTTGCGGGAGACACTGGTAAAGTGGGGTGAAGGTGCGGAACCACGGGCAAAGCTGCGCGTTAGGCACGACCTTTGCGAGGATGCAGCATGCCAGCTCGCCCAATCGTCTCGACAGCCGCAGCGATCCTGATCGCCGCCACAAGCATGGCTCACGCCCGGCCGGATACGCGCGCCATGACATGCGAACAGACGCAGCTTCTGATCCAGAGCCGGCGCGCGGTGGTGCTGACCACCGGCCGCAACACCTATGACCGCTATGTCCGCCGGTTCGGCAATGAATGCGACTGGCCCGAAGTGCCTGTCGCCGCCTATGTCGGGACGCTTGACGGTCAATGCCGGGTCCATCGATGCGAGGAACCGGTGTTCGATTTCCCGGACTAGCGGCCGAAGCTGCTGATCTCCCCCCTTGAGGGGGAGATGGCCGGCAGGCCAGAGGGGGTCGTCTCACGTAATACGCCAACCTCCACTGCCGCAAGAGAAGAGGCCGCGCCCAGTCGAACCGACCCCCTCTGCCCTGCCGGGCATCTCCCCCTCAAGGGGGGAGATTGGCCGTCATCGGTGTATTCACCAATTACCAGCGTTGCGGGATGAGTGCCGAGGCCGAAGCTGCTGATCTCCCCCTTGAGGGGGAGATGGCCGGTAGGCCAGAGGGGGGCGCCGCGCGTCGAGCGCCAACCTCCACTGCCGCAAGAGAGAAGGCCGCGCCCAGTCGAACCGACCCCCTCTGCCCTGCCGGGCATCTCCCCCTCACGGGGGGAGATTGCTCTAGAAGCCGAAGAACTGCCAGCCGATGAGGTAGCCAAGCGCGACGACCGCCAGGGGAAACAAGGCCGGCGCCAGCCGGCTCAGGGCGGAGTTGCTTGCCGGCTCCTTTGGGGCGCTTCTTTCGGCGTTTCCGAGGTTCTTGGTCATTCCGCTATAGTAGCAATCGCTGATTAACGATTCCCCAACATGCCGCGCCGGCGCGATGGAGCCGGGCGGCTTGCTGCAGGCGGGAACCAATCGCCGCCAACCGGCTTTGGCAAAGAGGCGATCGTTCGCGCGGAGGCGTTCGACATGAAACCTTTCGCATTCCTGCCAATCACGCTGCTCGGCGCACTGGCGTTGGCGGCGCCGGTTGCCGCCCAGACGGATAACGAGACACAAGACCGGGCGCCCGCCGGCCACTGCCAGGCGCAGCCGCAGAACGGCGAGCAGCAGCAGCCGCCGCCCGTCAACAACGGTGACAACAACAACCTGACCGACACGCTTGACCCCTGCAACGGCGTGCTGCTGCCGCCGCCGACCGGCGATCAGGGCATGGCCGCACCGCCGCCGGACCAAGGCAGGACACCGGTGCTCAAGCCCGGCGAGGTCCCGGCGCAGACGCCGAAACCATAGATTGGGGGCATTTGCCGGTCTCGCGCCTGACGTGCCGGCGCCGGCAGGGATTTTTGCCGTAGGGCGGAACATTAGTTATCGCTGAATGTTCTTCTCGAAGCAGTCGGTATCACCCCCCTCCGGTATCGCTGCTGATCGGGCAAAACCGATCGGCCCGCGCGCTTGGGCGACCAAGATCGCGGGCCACTGCCAGCCAACGCGGCGATCAATTAGTCGCCGCTCACGGAACAAGACGGTTTCGTCAAACGTTGGCTTTTGGGCTGAGTCGTCCCGACTGTGGACAGCAGAGCCCGCAAACCAGACAGGAGAAGACGATGAAAATCCACCTTGTTCCTGCCGCCGCCGGGCTGGCTCTGCTGGCCGGTGTCGGCGTCGCCACCGCAGACCAGGTGATTATCACGCCCGAGCAGCAGACGGTCGTCCGCGAATATGTGGAGAGGCACCCGCTGGCGTCGATCAGCCTCCTGGGCGTGGAACTCAACGTCGGTTCCACCTTGCCCGACACGGTTGAACTTCATGAGGTTCCCGACGTCGAATACAGATACGTAGTCGTCGACGATCGCACCGTGCTGGTCGATCCCGGCACCCGCAGGATCGTGCAGGTCATCGACTGACCTTCACTCGCCGCTCTCCCGGGAAGACGCGGGAAGAGCGGGCGGCTCGCCGGCAGGCAGCCGGCTGTCGATCGTCTTCGTGGCGGGACGGAAGGAGCCATTTCCATGTTGCCGCATGTCGAATCACGCGATGTGGCCGCATCCGTCGACAAGCTGCTTGCCGAACGGGGCTCTGCCCTGTTGTCGATGAAGGCGTTGATTGCAGCCGTGCGTGAGCAAACCGGAACCGAGCGCTCGGACGCGGATCTGGCGGGGCTGATCACCAAAAAGGCGGCACTCCTCGGGGTCGCGGTCCTGTCCGATTTGGGTGGACCAGACCCTGGCCGACCCGATCTGGGCCGAAGCCCCCAAGACGCTGGTCGAAAATTCAGCTAGAAGTTGTCGCTCACCGATTTGAGCCGAGGAGGCAACAGTGACTGATAACAGGCAGGAACGCATTCGCCGGCGGGCTCACGCGATCTGGGAGCAGGCCGGCCGGCCCGACGGCGCGCATCAGCAGCACTGGGACCAGGCCGCGGCCGAGATCGACGGTGGGGAGAGCGGACCCAAAGCCAAGACTGCTCGGCCAAAGGCGCCGGCTCGGCCGAAGGAGCCGGCGGCCGGCAAGGTGACCAGTTCAAAGACTGCCCGGCCGCGCAAGGGCTAGCCGCCATCTGATGTAGTGCTCTACGGCGCCCGCAGAGGGGGGCGCCTCGCTCTGCCATCAAAGGTTTCGCACATAACCTTCGGGGGGGGGGGGGGGGGCGCGCCCCCCCCCCCCCCCCCGGGGCCGCCGCCGGGCGGGCGCAGATGGGGCCGCGGGGGTGGGGGTGGGGGGGGGGGAGCCAGCGCGGGGGGCGG